>JAIBJH010000247.1 GCA_020029455.1 Hyphomicrobiales bacterium | reverse complement strand
TTTCATGGTTGCGCATTTCGGGCGCAGCATGTGGAAATACCAGGATTCCAATGCCTATCGTGTCATCCTCATTGAAGCAGGACACAGGGCTCAGAACCTGATGGCAACTGCCGCCAAGCATGGATTGACCGCTTGTCCCACAGCCGCGCTCGCACACGCCAAAATTCATGACGTTTTGGGCCTTCCTGACCCGATCCTTCAAACTCCGATTTATGCGCTAACTTTGGACAGAGCTCTGCCCAATGAAGACGAGTTGATCATGAATCCCATTCACAATACCGGTTTTGCCTTAAGCGCCTGACTACTATTCATCGTTCTAGCAACCGCTCGGTATCACTAAACTTGGAATGCGACGAGTTCGATATGTATTGCGGTTGCTGAGAATCAGCCCGGCGCGGGACCTGCTGCCTACGGCAGCTCCCGCGCGTTCAGCCTGCGGCGAAGGTCCACCAACCTTCGCATAGAGCGCAGTCTTCACCACCGCTAAAAATGGCGGGGTCTAAACTGCCATACCAGCTTCTTGATTACGCCCGGGTCATGCAGCGGTTGTAGTAGTGCTTGTAGTGTTTCATCCGCTTGTCGTTGTACACGATCAGCCCAATTGCCGCCCCGCCGAGGCCGAAACCAGTGAAGTGCCTTTTGCCGTCTGCGGATTTTCCGGCAAGGCCACCCGTGGCGCCCATAAGCATGGCGTTTTCGGCGGACTTGGGGCCTCCCATCTTCCTGTCGGCCATTTTCTTGGCGTAGGCCTTACAGGAGTCCGTGCTGGCGGCCTGCGAAGGCGCGGACAAAGGCAGCGCAACGAGAGACGCCGCGAAAGCTGCACAAAAGGCTATAAGAGCGATCTTCTTCATTGTTCCCGACTCCCTGCTTGTTGATTTGCAGTAAGGCTAGCCATTTTTCACGAATTTGCAAAGGCACTGTATAACAGTTCCAGAACTAGCGGGGGCGCAGTTCCGAAGAGACGTGGCGGAGGCCGCGCCGCAGCATTTCTGGGTCGCCCTGGGGCAGTTCCCTCTCGATTTCCGCATGGGCCGCACGCCACAATGGCACAGCTCTAGCGAGCAGGGCCCTGCCCTTTGACGTGAGCGATACGCGACGGGCGCGGCCATCATCCTTGTCCTTGCGGATCGAAACCAGTTTCCGCCCCGATAATTTCTTGAGGGCCGCCGTTACGGTTGCCTGGTCCATGGCGAGAAAATCAGCAAGATCGAGGGCCTTGGGCGCACCTATGCCGCTCACCGCCATCATCATGGAATATTGGCCGTTGGTGATGCCGAGGCCGGCAAAAAGCCGGTCAAAGCGGCGCGCGAGGGCCCTCGCCGCCTTCTGCGTTGCAAAGCACAGGCAGTTGTCCCTCACCTCCCGGACAACCGCCTTGTCGACAGGTATTGCCTTCGCCATGATGGTTTGATATCAAACTATTCTGCTTCATGCAATCACTGAAACGAGAAAGCGCAAGGAAAGCCGCCATGGACAACAACAGATATCGCTGGGTCATTGTGGCGGCGGGCGGCCTCATTGGCTGCGTGGCCATGGGCTCGATGTTTTCGCTGCCCGTGTTCCTCGTTCCCATGGCGGAGGAAACAGGCTGGTCGCGCACCGGCATTTCGGCAGCCATGACCATCGCCTTCCTTGCCATGGGCTTTGGCGGCGTGGTGTGGGGTGCACTCTCTGACAGGTTCGGGCCGCGCATCGTCTGCCTTGCGGGAACGGCACTGCTGGTCGTCAGCTTTCTTCTCCTGAGCCTCTCGCCACAATTGCTCTTCTTCCAGCTCGTCTTCGGCCTGCTGGTCGGCGTCTCCATGGCTGCCTTCTTCGCGCCGCTGATGGCAGCGGTAACGGGCTGGTTCGACACGCAGCGCAGCCTTGCCGTGTCGCTTGTTTCGGCGGGCATGGGCATGGCGCCCGTCACCATGTCGCCGCTCGCCGCCTTGCTCATCTCATATTACGACTGGCGCACATCTTTCGTGCTGCTCGCCATCATCGCCGGCGCCATCATGGCGCCTGCCGCGTTGCTGTTGCGCCGCCCGCCTGCGCTTGAGCAGGCCATTGCGCAACCCGAGGGGGCAATGGCGGCCGATGAGCCGGCGATGACGACGCGCCAGGCCGCGACTTCGCTTCCTTTTATCATACTGGCGCTCACCAACTTCTTCTGCTGCGCCACCCATTCGGGCCCGATCTTCCATACGGTGAGTTATGCCATTGCCTGTGGCATCCCTGTCGTCACCGCTGTCACCATCTACAGCGTGGAAGGCATTGCCGGCATGCCGGGAAGGCTTTTCTTCGGCATTGCGGGCGACAGGTTCGGCGCCAAATGGGTGCTAGTTGTTGGCCTTCTCGTCCAGGCTTTTGGGGCACTGGGCTATTTCTTCTCCAGCGATCTCGCCTCCTTCTATTCCGTGGCAGCGCTCTTCGGCTTCATCTACGCGGGCGTTATGCCGCTCTATTCGGTGCTGCTGCGCGAGAACTTCCCCTTGCGCATCATGGGTACACTGATGGGCGGGCTTGGGCTTGCGGGCGGGCTTGGCATGGCGACGGGTCCCTTGCTCGGCGGCTGGATCTTCGACACCACGGGCAACTATGGCTGGCTCTATCTTTCGAGCTTCGGCATGGGGATCGGCGCGTTCATGATCGCAACCCTGTTCCGGCCTCACCCGAAAGTTTCTGCAGCGGCGCCCGGCCTTGCCACTACCTGACGCCTACTTCTTGGCGCGCTTCCGGGCTGGCTTCTTCTCGGCCTTCCGGGAGGCGCGCGCAACGCGGCCGCCCGTTACATCGGCCGCCATGATGGCGCCTTCTGGTGCGCCTGCGCCAATATCGGCATCGCGCACAACATCCGAGAAATCGAGATGGGTGAGTTTCTCGATTTTTGCCACGGTGGTGCGGAATTCCTTCACGCGTGCCAGTTCTGGCAATTCGTCAAAAGCCTCGGGGGTGTTGGCAAAACTCTCGGGAATGCCTTGGGTAAGTTCATCCAGCACTTCGCGCTGGCTGGCGAGCAGGGCTATGGATTTGGGCTCTCCGCCATCGGACCAAACAACGATCTTCCAGAACTTCATGGGAACCGGATGGTCGCGATAAATGGGATCATCATCGTCATAGACTGGCCCGGCAAAAACGCAGACCCGCTCGCGTTCCTTCACTGCGTTGCGCAATACATAGGTTTCAACAGCGCGCCACCGGATCTTGCCCTTTTCGCCGGGATGATTGTCGCGGCTGCCCTGGTTGAAGAACCCCAGCTGCGGGGCGGCATTAGTATAGAAAAAGCTGTCGGCCTCGCCGGCGAGTGCCATGGCCTTGGTGCCCCAGGCGGGATCGCCACGCATGATGATGTGGCCCTTCTGGAACATGCGGGCGATGCGATCGCGCGACTGTGCCACCGGAAAGCCGGGCACTTTCTGCTTCTGGTAAAATTCGATGCCCATCTGCTCATCGGGGTTTACGCGCCAGTCAGTGCTGAAATCATCGCTCGCCTCCGCGCTTTCGATCTGGAGATCGGTGATGGTGGGGTGCATGTTCACGGTCTTGTCGGCGCGGTTCACATGGCGCGTGAGTTTGCCGTCGATATTGCAGGCGGTGAAATAGGCGAGCCTTCGCTCGGCGTTCATCATGATTGAAAAATGGTGATACTTGAGTTCGTGCGGATCCTCGCCGATGCGTGCATCGAGATTGCGCGCGGGCTTTCCCTTGGCATTGTTCTTCAGCCGCGGCAAAGGCACCACAAAATCCGAAAGGAAGCCGGGCTCATAGCCGGCACGGTCGGAAAAATCTTCGTCCGATCTGTTTGGCATGGCGATCCTCGTTTTCTCCTGGGTGATGTCACCGGCTTGCTGTTCATTGACTGCCGGGGAATTGATGATGGCGGGGTTGGTAACGGGAGCCGGGGCGCCATCCCACAGGGACAACAACGCCCCGATCTCACTGCCATGGGCATGCCCTCCAGCCAGCTTTTCCAGCAAATCCTTGACGATGGCGCTGATCCGGACGCCTTCATTGATTTCCGAAGGTGAGCCTGGCGGCATGGCCGACAGGGCGAAGGGGCTGGGGCCGCCCCAATGATGGAGCGCGATCATCTGCCATTCGTTGTTGAAAACGGGTGAACCCGAAGA
>JAIBJH010000246.1 GCA_020029455.1 Hyphomicrobiales bacterium | reverse complement strand
GTCGGTATCTTCAAATAGCGCTCGCCAAGACCGGCAGTCTCCAGATTGCGCGCCGGGATCAGATAGAAGGTGGACAGGGCCTTCTTCACCGCTTCCGCCCGCGCCTTGGAGAGCTTGTTGTTGTAGGCGTCTGAACCCACCGCGTCGGTATGACCCTCGACCAGGAAAGTCTCGCGCGGATACTTCTTCAAGACCTTTTCCATCACCTGCGCGATTTCGTCGAGGTTGTCGATTTCCTCCTCCCGCACGAAGGCCTCGTTGAAGCCGAAATGGATAGTGTCGATTTCAATACGGTGGAGTGAATTGCGCAATTCCGAGTCCTGTTCGATTTCTTCCACCGAAGTAACACGGCGCACCTTCTTCCTCGGCGGCGCAATCAACACCTTCTCGATATCCTCCTCGTCAACCTCGGCGGCGAAAACGTCATCGTATTCCTCGTCGTCCGAGTAGTTCTCGTCGTCGATCTCGATCCGCTCGATGTTGGATTCATCTTCTAGTTCCACGCGCCGGATGTTGCGCTCTTCCTCCATGCGGCGGCGCAGCCATTCGCGGTCGCGCCGCACCGTGTCGCGCCAGTAGCCCCGCTGATCTTCATCAAAGTCCTGATATGAAGGGTCCTGTTCGAAATCGAGATAGACCTTGATGCGCAGGCGCAGCTCGTTGTCATCAAGCTCGTCAGATCGTCTGCGGTCCAGGAGAACCTTGCGGCGCGGTGTTTCGGCGGTAATGACCGGCTCTTTCGGCTTCTCGCCGGAAGAGGCCTGGCCATCAGTCTTTCCTTCTTCGGCCGCTTTCTTGGCTGCCTCGGTCGCAGCTTTGGCCTCCTCCTCGGCCTTCACTTTGGCAAGGCGGTCGCGCAGCACCTCCTTGTCCGCTCGAAGCTTTTTGCGCAAGGCGCGCTCCGTATCGCGCGAAAGTTCATTCGTTTCCATCACGTCGCGCATGGCATCAAGCCGCTGACGCAGCTTCTCGTCGTCCAGCTGATCGGCAGGTGTTTCGTCGGCAAGAAGTGCCTTGGCCTTCTCCTCCAGCTCGGGGTTTCCCTGGTTGCCGTCAAGCTGCTGAACCTGCGCCTTGTCGGCGGTAGGAGCAGCGGGGGGCTGCTCGGCTTGCGTCTGGGTTGCCGGCGGCTCTGCTGGTTGTTCGCCTGCTTGGCCCGCATCAGGCGCTGGCGCGGGTTGCTCGGCTTGGTCCTGCGCGGGCGGCTCGGCCTGGGGTTCCGTTGTCTGCTGCGCCGCCTCTCTTTTTGCTATCTCCTGGCGCGCTTGCTTGCCGATCTCCGCCAATTGCTGGCGCACATCCTTTGGCAAATTCTCGTCCTTGGAATACTTGCGGGCGGCCTGTTGGCGCGCCTTCAATTCATCCACCGACAGATCGCCAAGGGCGCGCGTATCGGCCAACAGACTCTGTACTTCTTCTGGCAACGGCGGGGCTTCAGCCGCCTTGGGAGCTTCCGCAGGAGCTTCTACTGCTGGCTGTTCCACAGGCTGTTCCGTGGCCTGTTCCTGGGCGGGCTGTTCCGGGGCTGGTGCCTGTTCGGCGGCTTTGGCACGGGCCTCAAGCTCCGCCCCATCGGCATCGGCCAGCGCCTGCAATTGGTCGCGCACATCCTGCTGTAGGCCTTTGGCCTTGGCAAAGCGCCGCGCCTGCCTTGCACGGTTCTTCAGTTCATCGTCCGAGAGTTCCTGCGCCGGGCGCTTATCGTTGATGAGGTTCAATATCTCTTCCGGCAGCTGCGGCGCTGCCGCTTCAGCCGCCGGTTCTTCCGGCGCGGGGTATTCCTGCGCAAAGGCGCCGCCCGCAACAAGGGTCATGGCCACAAGGCTTGCAGCCCATAAATTCCTATTCATGCCGTCCTCCGACTCAAAATTGAGGGCAACTTTATGGCAATTCAGTGGGGCGAAACTATGGGTCGAAAATGGCCTCTTCGCCACATTGCTGAACCGGAGATGAACGGATATTCAGGCACTTATGCCACATTCACCTGCTCACCCATGCTGAAGGCTAGAGCCTTCCGGCCTCTATGATCCGCTTCAGGAAGCCGCGAGTCCGCTCATTCCTCGGCGCGCCGAAGATTTGTTCGGGTGGCCCTTCCTCATGCACCACGCCCTCATGCAGGAAACACACTTTGGAGGAAACTTCCCGGGCAAAGCCCATCTCATGGGTGGCGAGAAGCATGGTCATGCCTTGCTTGGCGAGGTCGCGGACGATATTGAGAACCTCCGACACCAGCTCGGGGTCAAGCGCCGAGGTGATTTCGTCGAGCAACATCACCTTGGGTTCCATGGCAAGCGCCCGGACAATTGCTACGCGCTGCTGCTGGCCGCCCGACAAGCGGTCCGGGTAATCCTTCGCCTTGGGGTCCATGCCGATGCGCTTCAGAAGCTGCATCGCCTTGTCTTCAGCTTCAGAACGCGAAAGGCCCAGAACCTTGAGCGGCGCCAGCGTCACATTCTCCAGCACGCTCATATGCGGAAAGAGATTGAAGCTCTGAAACACGATGCCGACTTGCTGGCGCAACCGGTTCACATCAACCCCGGGTCCCGACACGCGATCATTCATCAGCCGGATTTCGCCGGCCTGGATCGGTTCAAGCTGGTTGATGCAGCGCAGAAGCGTGGACTTGCCACATCCCGAAGGCCCGATGAGGCAGACGACTTGATGTTCCTTAACCGATAGATTGACTCCGCGTAGCACATGCACCGGCCCGAAGTGCTTATGCACATCGATGAGTTCGAGGAAAGCCATCGCCTCAGCCCCCCGCTTTCATGCGGGCCGCATCCCGTTCTGCTAGCCAATCGACAAGAAGCGCCTGCGGTATGGTGATGAGCACGAAGAGAATGGCAACGATTGTGACAGCCGAGAGATTGAACGCATTGGCGGCAATGCCCCGCGCCTGGTTGAAGCTGTCAACCAGGCCCAGAATCTGCACCAGTGCTGTGTCCTTCTGCAGGCCAATGAAGTCATTGAGGAGCGGTGCCACAACCCGGCGCACCGCCTGAGGAATAACGACATAGCGCATGGTCTGCAGATGCGAGAGGCCGAGCGACCTTGCAGCGGAAACCTGGCTCCAGTGAATACTCTCAATGCCGGCGCGATAAACCTCCGCCACATAGGCGCCGTAGGTCAGCGTCAGCGCCAAGATGCACCAGTACATGACCGGGATGCGCGAAATGTCGCGCAGCGTGCGAACATCCATCTGCGTGGTGTCGATGAAGAAACTGTAGACCCAAGGGATCACCAATTCGGGAATGCCGCTTGTCGGAACGCCGAAGCCGATGAGATAGAGCGTGACGATGGCGGGAAGCCCGCGGAACACATCGCAATATAGTGTTGCGAGAAAGCGGATAGGCTTGCCAGCCGGTCCAGGCATCATCCGGGCCAGCGCCACGATCAGGCCCCAGATGAGCACTAGCACCTCAGCAACCATGAAGGTGACGATGTTGACGGTGATGAACTTCTGAGCCACCTGCCACCACTTCTCCATGAGCAGCGGCAACATGAAGAACGTGCGGCCCACCGCCGCATTGTTCATGAAGATGAAGCAAACAAAGGCAATGACCAGCAGGACAAAAACGCCCCATCCGAAGGTGAGCGCTGCCTGGTCCTTTGATGCTGCAACCGCAATACGCGCCTCAACGGCGTCATTGGTAGCGCGTGCGATTGCCGCGTCCCTGGCAAACCGCCATGCCCGATAGGCGGGCAGGAACAGCAGCGCCGAAATGACAATGACAGGGACGAAGACAAGCTGCCATGCTCCGCTTCCCGCTCCCAATTGGTCAATGGCAGCGCCCACCAGCCGCGTGGCGCCGATGGTGGCGGTCACGCACAATGCCGCAAACAACAGCGCCACGTTCGCCCACGTGAATGGCGGCTTTGGAATTGAAATGGAGGAGGAAGACATTCCGTTGCCACTCCGGTGCGCGGCCCTCGGCGCACTGAACTTCTAGACAAAAAGAGAGGCCGCCCATCAGGCGGCCTCCCAAAGGGTTTACGGATTGAAGTAAGGGATCGAGGCGGGGTCCTTGCCCCAGCCTGCCGCCAGGTAAGTGCCGCCCAACTTGGCGATCGTGCCGTCGTCAATCATCGACTGGATGATCTTGCTGACGATTTCATTGTTG
>JAIBJH010000245.1 GCA_020029455.1 Hyphomicrobiales bacterium | reverse complement strand
AATGAGCATTTTGGTAGGCTCAACAAGGAAAATAAGTCAGTCCAAGAGAGTTCAGTAACTGCCTCGGCTAACGTTGCAATTCTTAAGCTGGTGTCTTCGAATACAATCTCCACCAAGATTGCCAAGGATGTTTTCCAGATCGCTTGGGATACTGGTCGTGACCCCAATGAGATCGTTGAAACCGAAGGCCTCAAGCAGGTGACGGATACCGGCGCCCTCGAAAAAGCCGTGGATGAGATCATCGCCGCCAACCCTGAAAAGGTGGCGCAGGCCAAGGCCAAGCCGAGCATGCTGGGCTGGTTTGTGGGCCAGGTGATGAAGGCCACGGGCGGCAAGGCCAACCCCCAGGCCGTTAACGATATTCTGCGCAGCAGGATAGAAATTAATCAATAATATCAATATCTAAACGTTCCTCTGGCAATTCCGGCAAGGGCTGCTATAGTCCGTAGGCTGAGGGTTTTTGGCGGGCTTGGGCGTCTGCCGGGTGAATTTCCCGGCCGTTTCCCCGGTTCGCCATTTGTGTGTTGTGTGAGTCCGCTGCGTTGGGAACGGGCGTGGTTTGAGGGGAGACGGCAAGATGGCCAAGCCATCCAAGAAAGCAGCCAAGGCTAAGCCTGCTGCAAAGAAGTCTGCTGCGAAGAAGCCTGCCAAGGCCTCAAAACCCGCTAAGATGGCGCGGGGCCCTTCGGCTGCGGAAAAGAACCGCTTCACGCTCTATGGCTTTGCAGGCTCAACTAACACCTATACGGCGGCCCTGATGCTGTCGCTCTGCCGGCACCCCTTCTCCTACATCCATATCAGCCTGCGGGACGGGGCCCATAAGCAGCCTGACTATCTGGTGAAGAACCGCTATGGCCAGGTTCCGGCGCTGCGCGACGGCCAAACCTATTACGTCCAGTCGGCCGCCATCCTCATGCATCTCTCGGAGGCCCTGCAAAAGTTTGAAGGCAAGACAGAACCTGAGCGCGCCCGCATCCGCGAATGGCTGTTCTGGCAGTGGGACAAGCTGGCTGTTCCGGTCTATCGGCTGCGGGCCAGGGCCCGCGGCTTCCGCCAGTTCGGCGATGAAGTGCGCGTCATGTATGACACGGAGGCCAAGGCGGCCCTTGCCGTTCTTGAGCACGAGCTGGTGAAGTCCGATTGGATTGCTACCAAGAAGCCGACTATCGCTGATGTCGGCATCTATGGCGTGGTGCGTTTCTGTCACGACGCCAGCATCGATCTTTCGCACTATCCGGCCGTCACGCGCTGGAAGCAACGCTTCGAGGCCCTGCCGGGCTTTGCCCCGCCAGAACAACTTCTGCCCATGGAAAGCAGATTGGTGTAGGAAGCGGCCTGATTCATCAAGCAGGCGCGTGTTCATTTGCCTACCGACCCGACGACCGAGGGCCCTGACAAGGAAGCCCAAGAAAAAGAGAAGCTGAAGAAGCACCGGCATCGCCAGTGGGGCGGCGCAACATTGGGCGTGCTCTTCGGCCTTGCGGGCCTCTTGGCGGGAAGGCTCGGCCATCTCTATGCGGATTTTGATGTCTTCGCGCAATTTGGCGCGCAGTTTTCGATCATTACCATTGGCTTCGCCTTGGGCTGCATTCTGCCGCGCTACCGTGCCATCGCGGGCTTTGCCATCGCTGCTGCGTTAATTGCGGGCTATAGCGCCTGGCCGCATTTTGTCTCGCGCAGCTTGGTGACTGGCCCCTTTGTGCCAGAGCCGGGTGAACAGGTGGTGCGCGTTGCTCACTTCAATACCTATGCGGCCAATCTCGACAATGATGCTGTCGCAGCCGAGATCTTGAGGCTCGATGCTGACGTAATGACACTGATCGAATTCGAAGCCGAAAGAATTCCGGTCCTCGCCAAAATCGCTGCGCGCTATCCCCACACTTATGCATGCCAGGATGTGCCCCACTGCAACCTCGCCATTGTCTCAAAGGTGCCGCTCGAAAGCACATCCGGGAAGGGCATCTGGGCGGGCCCGCCGCTGGTCAAGGCAACGCTTGGCGGGACTTTGAAGGGCCTCACCGTCTATGGCGTACACACCATCCGCTTTCCCCATTCGCGTGCGCAACTGAAGCAGTATCAGAACCTCGTGCATGAGCTCGCAGGCGAGTCCGGCAATCTGCTGGTGATGGGAGATTTCAACGCCACGCCGTTCTCGCGCCTTCCGTCTCTCGTGGAGCAGGGGGCCGGACTTATGCGAGTGACCAATCTCCCGTCCTGGTCGGCGAACTTTGGATTGCCACAGTTGGCGATCGATCACATCTTCATCGGTGCTAGCCTTCGTGTGCTCGCCAAAGAGCAGATCGGTAATGCTGCAGGATCGGACCACTATCCCATCGTCATGACGCTCGCCTTCAAACCACAGTGAACGGCGCGTAAATCCGGCGCGGTAAACGGTCTCTCAATGCGGTCCCAACTCATTGAATCAATTGGGCGCGCCAATCCGCGTTCAGGAAGTGGCAAGACTTCCTTCAAGGCCCATTAAGCAGGCCATTTAAGCCAGCATTTGAACTTGCCCGACATGATCGATCCCCGAAGGGCGGACTTCAACACACCGCTCGCCGGACAGCCACAACAACAGGCGCCGGAGAACAACAAGGGGATCAAACATGATTTGGGATACAACCGAAACCGACAACGCCAGCATCTCGCCGCTGACTGCTTCTTCTGAAGCCTGTCTCGCCATGGGCATGAAATATTGCATCGGCCATGGTGTGGCCGCCAACAACATTGAAGCCCACAAGTGGTTCAACATCGCGGCCATGAAGGGAAACGAGAAAGCCAGGAGCTATCGCCTCGAGCTCGCCCGCGAGATGACGGCGGCGGAAGTTGCCGAAGCTCAGCGCCAGGCGCGCTCGCTTCTGACGATCCACTAAAATAGGAAAGGCCCCGCAGCCTGTGGCTGGCGGGGCCTTTCAATTGCACAAAATCGATCAGTAATCGATGTAGGTGTCGATGCCGGTGAACGTAGCATCCGACTGGAACTGCCTCATGTGGTGGGTGAATTCCAGCTGGCTGCGCTGCTTACGGTAGATCTCGCTTTCATAGATATCGGTCTGCTGGATGATCTGTCCATGTTCGCTGTCGAAGGAGGGCAGGGTGCCCACTTCCGGGGAATAGCCAGTGCCCATCGGAATGAAATTCTCATAGGCAAAGGCAGGCCCTGCCAGCGTCATAGCGAATCCGGCAGCAATAAGGAGAGCGCGCATCATCATGACTCCTGTTTCGCACAATCATCCCCTCAAAGCCACAATAATCCGTAAACCTTGCGGCTGGTTCCACGAGCCTCAATCGTTGAAACCCGTTTCAGCAACCAACTTTGCGGCAAGTCCCTGATTTTTGGCGATTTCCGCAACATTGAGAGAATCGGGCGTGAAGGTGCCCCAAGCCGCCACGATCTCCGACGGCTTGACCGCGGTGTTGACCGGATATTCGAAATTCTGTGCGGCATAGAGGCTTTGCGCCTCATCGCTGGCGAGGAACTCGATCAGAGCAAGGGCATTGGCCCCATTCGGCGCATGCTTGGCCATCAGCACACCAGAGATATTGATGTGCGTGCCGAATTCCGGCGATGATGGAAAGAGGATGCGCGAAGCGGCGGCCCAATCCTTCTGCTCGGGCTCCTTTTCATTGGTCTGCATCAGACCCATGTAATAGGTGTTGGCAATGGCGAGATCGCATTCGCCGGCCCACACGCTTTTGGCCTGGGCACGATCGTTGCCCGTGGGCTTGATAGCGAGATTGGCTTTCAGTCCCTCGACCCACTTGCGCGCTTCCGCTTCACCTTTCTTTGCGATGATCGCGCTGATCAAGCCCAGATTATACGGATGGTCTCCCGGCCGCGTGCAGATCTTGCCCTTCCACTTGGGATCAGCCAATTCCTCGTAGGAAATGCTGTCCTGTTTCACACGCTCCTTCGAGGCATAGACCACGCGGGCCCTCATGGTGAGGCCAAACCACTGATTGCCAGCATCGCGCACGTTTTCAGGAATCTTGCTCAGCACGGCTTCGGACGTAACCGGCTGGGCCAGGCCCTTTTCGGCAGCTTCAACCAGTCTGCCAACATCCGCTGTCATAAGCACATCGGCCGGGCTCAAGTCGCCTTCCTGCTCAAGCCGTTCAATCAGGCCCTTCTCCG
>JAIBJH010000244.1 GCA_020029455.1 Hyphomicrobiales bacterium | reverse complement strand
TCGAAGATAGCGCGACGGGTCGGATCACCAAGAGCGGCGAGCTGGGAGCTTTCAACAGTCATGGCTTATGATTAGTAAGAAATGATGATTGTGTCAAGTTGTGGTGCGCGCGCCTCAGTCCGACAGCGCGTATCCGAAGTCGCTATGTGGCCTCCCAACTGAACCCTTACGTTGCCGGGACAATCGAGCAGGTGGTGGCGCGCCTTCAATGTGCTCGAGATGCTCCAGTGCGGGCCTTTTTTCGGACCCGCTCGCGATAGCCGTGTTTCGTCATCCATTGCGTGCGCGAGATGGCTCTCGTGGAAGTGCCGGGCACATGCGGGATTATTGCAGCGTCGATACCGAACAAAATGCGACGGCTTCCCGCCAATCCGCACCGTCGCTCCGGCGCACTGCCTCTGGCGATGCTGCCTTACGGATTTCGGGTGCTGCCAGCCATCCCGAGCGTCTGGCATGGACTCACGGCTAGATTCCGCAATTCTCCGGCGTACAGGGCTTTGCTGCAGGGCAGACGAGCGCACTCGAGATGTCTCGGTGTGCAGCATCGTGCCATGGTGTAGAAAGGGCGTTGGCTCCCCGAGCTGGACTCGAACCAGCGACCATTCGATTAACAGTCGAATGCTCTACCAACTGAGCTATCGGGGAACGATGGGCGCGCTTTAGCAGAGCAGCCAGCCCTGTGAAAGTGCTTTCTCACGGACATGGCGAGGGATGTATTTCTATAAATCCGCACTATATCGTGCGTCCAAATGTTGGGTCCTTGCATATGAAATCCGTCAATTTCCTGGGAAAGCGGGTTCCCGTTCCCGGCAATCTGTTCTTGCGCATCACGCTTGGCCTTGCGCTGATCGCGGGCGGCCTTGTGGGCTTCCTGCCGGTTCTCGGCTTCTGGATGCTGCCGCTTGGCTTTCTGGTGTTGTCGATTGATTTTCCGCCGGTGCGGCGGTTCCGGCGCTATGCCACGGTGAAGCTGGGCGACTGGTTTAAGGCCCGTTGGCCGAAGCTCGCCGAAAAGATGGGGTTAACCGGCCGGCGCCGCAACCGTGCGTAGAACAAATGGAGGCCTCGGAGGGAATCGAACCCCCGTACGAGGATTTGCAGTCCTCTGCGTAGCCACTCCGCCACGAGGCCAAATATTTGATTGCGCGCGCTTATAAGCGATGGGTCTTGCCCATACAACCCATGAACCTAAGGAATTCTGAATGGCCTTCTTTACCGTTTCAGGCAGTTTCAGGTTGGCAACACATATCGGCCTGATATATGTCTCACTGACGACTCACTTTTGTGGAATCCAATCCGCAAGCAAGGTGAGCAGTCTGATATAGAGGGCGAGAATTGAAGGGAAATCTGGGGAAAAGGTTCGCGCTGCTGGCGGGGGCGGCCCTCGCGAGCGGTTGGTTAGGCGGGGCCAATGCAAATGCGGATACGCTACAGGATGCGCTTCTGAGCGCTTACCGGTCCAACCCCGTTTTGCAATCCGAACGGGCACGGCAGCGCGCCACGGACGAATTGGTGCCCACCGCCAAGTCAGGCTGGAGGCCTACCATCATTGCCAATGGCACGGCGGCGCAGACATGGGCAGATTCGGATGTTGCGTCCTCGACATCCAACCAATCCCTCGAACTCAATATCCAGCTCGCGCAACCCATTTTCCGCGGCTTCAAGACAGTTGAAGGCATCAAATCCGCCAAGGCGCAGGTGCGCGCCGGCCAGCAGCAGCTTGTGGCCACAGAACAGGATGTGCTGCTCGATGCGGTGACGGCCTATATGGACATCATCCGCGACCAGAACATTCTGGCGCTTCGCAACAGAAACGTTACCAATCTGCAGAAGCAGGTCAACGCAGCCCAAGCCCGGTTTGATGCGGGTGAAGTGACCACAACCGACGTATCCCAGGCGCGCGCAAGGCTCGCCTTCGCGCAAGCCAATGTTGCTGCGGCAAGCGCTAACCTCAATGCCAGCAAGGCAGCCTATGTTGCTGTTGTGGGCCGCAATCCCGGCAAGCTTGCAGGCGCGCGGGCGGCCAAGATTCCGCGCAGCCTTGATGCTGCGCTGGCGGCTGCCCATGACATCAACCCCAACATTCTCGCCGCCGGTGCGCTGCATGATGCTTCCGAGCACGATGTGGAAGTGGCGAAGGGCGATCTCTTGCCCGAGATTTCACTGGAGGCCCAGGCCGAGAAGAACTTCGATCCCCAGCCCGGCGTGGACCGCTCGGAATCGGCTTCCATTCTGGGCGTCGTGAGGGTGCCCATCTACCAGTCGGGCGCGGAATATTCCGCCGTCCGGATCAAAAAGCAGACTGCCAGCCAGCGCCAGATCGAGATCATCTCGGCCACGCGCGGGGTTCGCCAGCAGGTGACAACCGCCTGGTATGTCTTTGCTGCGGCAGGTGATTCGATTGTCTCAGCAAAGGCGCAAGTGGCGGCGGCGCAAAAGGCCCTCGATGGCCTTAACGAGGAATACAAGGTGGGTTCGCGCAGCACCATCGACGTCCTCGATGCCGAGGAAGAAGTCCTTTCGGCGCGGATCAATCTGGCATCGGCCGAGCGCGACCAGATCGTTGCTTCCTATCAGCTTTTGGCGGCCATCGGAAAGCTCACGGCCCGCAATCTCGGGCTGCCCGGCCCCTATTACGATGTGGAAGCCAACTACAAGGCCGTCAAAAACAAATGGATCGGCCTTGACGCGGAAACTGTTGAGTAACAGTTTCGGGCGTCTATTATGTACCGGCGGTGGCCGGAGCGTGTCCCCGCAAAAGTTGGATGACTTTGCGGGAAGGACATGCTCCAGTAATTAGCTTGACGCGGGTAGGGCTATTTCCGGATGGATCAAAAAGTCAATGATATGATGGCGACGATCCGCAATGCCGTGGAGAGCGACATTAATTCATTTGGCGGCGAGACCCGTGGCACCTTGATGCGCGGCGCGCTTCGTGAGATGCGGGTGCGCATGAGTGGAGACCAGCCGCCCGAACCTTCCATGCCCCGGACCCAAGCCCGGCAAGAAGAGCTGTCGCGCCTGCGCGAACGCATCTTGCGCAACGTGGAACATAACGAACTTCTGGCTCAGGCCCAGCCTGCGCCGCCGTCGCCTTCCAGCTACCGGCAGCAGGCGCCAGCGCAACAAACCCAGCCGAAGCGTGCATCACGCAGTGATTTTTCCAGCATCATGGCGCTGCCTTCGCCGGCGGACCAGCCCTATCGGGACGAGCCAGATCTCCGGGGCGGCTATGCTCAGCAGGAGCCGGATGACATGCAATATTTTCAGGAACAGGAGTGGGGCGAGCTGCCATCGCAGCCGCAGCCGCCGCAACAGCAGCCCCGCCACCATGGTGCGCCCCAAGGCGGCTATGGCGAACCCTTGCTTTCAGGGCGCGCTGAGGCCGCCACCGAGCAGGCCTTCCGCCATCTCTCGGAATCGCTCCTTTCACGCGCCTCGGGGGACCGCAACTTCGAGGACATGACGCGCGAGATGCTGCGCGGCATGATCAAGCAGTGGCTCGATGCCAATCTTGCCGGCCTCGTTGAAGCGTTGGTGCGCGAGGAAATAGAGCGCGTCGCCCGCCGGGGGCGGTAAGCTTTCTTTTCTGAGATTCAGCGGCTATAGGGCAGGCCAAATCCCTTCACTGATTGGCCTGTTATGCTCGACAAAACCTTCTCGCCTGCCGAACTTGAAGCCCGCCTCTACAAGGGCTGGGAAGAGGGCGGCTATTTCAAGCCGGGACGAAAACCGAAAGCCAAGCCCTACACCATCGTGATCCCGCCACCCAATGTGACGGGATCGCTGCATATGGGTCATGCCCTCAATAACACGGTCCAGGACATTCTGGTGCGCTTTGAGCGCATGCGCGGCCGCGATGTGCTGTGGCAGCCGGGCACGGACCATGCGGGCATTGCCACGCAGATGGTTGTGGAGCGCCTGCTCAAGACGGAAAACAACACCGACCGCCGCAGCATGGGCCGCGAAGCCTTCCTCAAGCGCGTGTGGGAATGGAAAGCGGAATCGGGCGGCATCATCTCGAAGCAGCTGCGCCGCCTTGGCGCCTCCTGCGATTGGAGCCGTGAACGCTTCACCATCGGTGCTTGAAACCGCCATTTCAGACCTTGAGGTGGAAACACGGGACACCAAAGGCGCCATGTGGTCTTTCGCCTATCCGCTGGCCCATGGTCCCGTCGATGGCATCAGCGAAGTGGTGATTTCCACCACGCGGCCGGAAACCATGCTGGGCGATGGCGCGGTGGCGGTGCACCCTTCCGATGAGCGTTACAAGAAGCTGATCGGCAAACTGGTGCGGCTTCCGATTGCCGAGCGCCTGATCCCTGTGATCGCCGATGAATATCCCGATCCCGAATTCGGCACGGGCGCCGTGAAGATCACCGGCGCCCATGACAACAACGACTTCGAAGTGGCGCGTCGCAACAACATTCCGCTCATTGTTCTCATGGACAAGAAGGCACGGATGATCGCAACGCCGGAAAACAATGTGCCGCAGCACTATGATGGCCTCGACCGCTACAAGGCGCGTGAGCTGGTGCTGAAGGAGATTGAGGAACTGGGTTTCCTGCGTGGCAAGGAAGAGAAGATGATCCCGCA
>JAIBJH010000051.1 GCA_020029455.1 Hyphomicrobiales bacterium | reverse complement strand
TTGGTGATCACACCCGCGATGCGAGTTTCACGCAAAGATTGCTCCATGCGCTGCAGTGCTGCCGTGCGTTCCGGTGCGTGCACGATAAGCTTGGCGATCATCGGATCGTAGTGTGTCCCGATAGTGTCATTCTCGACGATGCCTGTCTCGATCCGCACACCGTCTTTCGGAAAATGCAGATGCGTAATGCGGCCAGGTGATGGGAGAAAGCCGCGCGCAGGATCTTCGGCGTAGATACGGGCTTCCATGGCATGGCCATTGATCGCAATTTCTTTTTGCTTCAGTGGCAGAGATTCGCCAGCAGCCACGCACAATTGCCATTCGACAAGGTCGATACCGATGATTTCTTCCGTCACAGGGTGCTCGACTTGTATGCGGGTATTCATCTCCATGAACCAGAAGCGATCGGGACGAAGGCCTTGCGTAGCGTCGACGATGAACTCAACCGTTCCTGCCCCTGAATAATTGACGGCCTTCGCGGCATTCACGGCCGCCTTCCCCATGGCGCTGCGCATCTCCGGCGTCATGTCTGGCGCGGGGGCTTCCTCAATGACTTTCTGGTGGCGGCGCTGCAGTGAACAATCTCTCTCAAAGAGGTGCACCACGTTGCCATAGTTGTCGGCGAAAATCTGAAATTCGATATGGCGCGGCGCGCTCACCGACTTCTCGATGAGCACGCGCTGGTCACCAAAGCTCGCCTCTGCCTCGCGCTGCGCGCTGGCGAGGGACAGCGCAAATTCAGCTTCGGCATTGACACGGCGCATGCCTTTGCCGCCACCTCCAGCGCGGGCCTTGATGAAGATGGGAAAACCGATGCGCTTGGCTTCCTTCAACAAGACGCGCTCATCCTGCGAGTCGCCGTGGTAGCCGGGAACGACGGGGACACCCGCTTTCTCCATCAGTCTTTTTGCAGCATCCTTCAGTCCCATGGCGCGGATCGCCGATGCAGGCGGGCCGATGAAGGTGATGTTTGCAGATTGCAGCGCTTCAGCGAAATCCGGATTCTCTGAGAGGAAACCATAACCGGGATGAACGGCTTCAGCTCCCGTCTTGCGTGCGGCGTCGATGATGCGGTCAATGCGGAGATAGCTTTCCGCCGAAGGACTGGGGCCAATATGAACTGCTTCATCCGCCATGCGCACATGCAGCGCGTTGCGGTCGGCATCGGAATAGATCGCAACGGTCGCAATTCCCATTCTTCTCGCCGTGCCGATGATGCGGCACGCGATTTCTCCGCGATTGGCGATGAGCAACTTCCGAAACATCTCTACATCCGGAAGACACCGAAGGTGGTGTCTTCGATCGGTGCATTACGGCTGATGGCCAGAGACAACGCAAGGACATCGCGCGTCTTGCGCGGGTCAATGATACCGTCATCCCAGAGACGCGCGGAAGCGTAAAGCGGGTGGCCTTGATGTTCGAACTGGTCGATGAGCGGCTTGCGCAAAATTTCTTCCTCCGACTCGCTCCATGACCTGCCTTCGCGCTCGATTGAATCGCGCTTCACAGTAGCAAGGACTGAGGCGGCCTGTTCGCCACCCATCACGCTGATGCGGCTGTTGGGCCACGTCCAAAGAAAACGAGGCGAGTAAGCGCGGCCACACATGCCGTAGTTCCCGGCGCCGAAGGAGCCTCCGATGATGACGGTGATCTTGGGCACGCGCGAGGTTGCGACAGCAGTGACCAGCTTCGCACCGTCCTTGGCGATGCCGCCTGCTTCGTATTTCTCGCCGACCATGAACCCGGTGATGTTCTGGAGAAAGATGAGTGGAATTTTCCGTTGCGAGCAAAGTTCGACGAAATGGGCGCCCTTCAATGCACTTTCGGAAAACAGGATTCCATTGTTGGCGATGATACCGGCGAGCATGCCACGAATGTGCGAAAAGCCGCAGACAAGCGTTGTTCCGTATCGGGATTTGAATTCATCGAACAGGGAGTCATCAGCGATGCGGGCGATGACCTCGCGGACATCATATGTGGTGCGGAGGCTTGCGGGTATAATGCCGAACAAATCCTCAGGATCGTAATGAGGAGGCGTTTCTTGTTCCAGCGGCGGTCCGGCGCCATGCCCGAGATTGGCAACAGCGCGGCGCGCAAGGGCAAGGGCGTGCGCGTCGTCTTCCGCAAGATGATCGGCAACGCCCGAGAGACGCGTGTGGACGTCGCCGCCGCCCAATGCTTCGGCAGTGACGATTTCGCCGGTCGCAGCTTTCACGAGCGGCGGGCCAGCGAGGAAAATCGTACCCTGGTTCTTCACGATAATGGCTTCGTCAGACATGGCCGGCACATATGCGCCGCCCGCCGTGCAGGAACCCATGACCACGGCAATCTGTGCAATGCGCTTAGCTGACATGTTGGCCTGGTTGAAAAAGATGCGGCCGAAGTGGTCGCGGTCGGGGAAAACCTCGTCCTGATTTGGAAGGTTGGCGCCGCCGGAATCCACGAGGTAGATGCAGGGCAGGCGGTTCTGTTCGGCGATCTCCTGGGCGCGCAGATGCTTTTTCACAGTGACCGGATAATAGGTTCCGCCTTTCACAGTCGCGTCATTGCAGACGATCATCACGTCGCGGCCCTCGACGCGGCCGATACCAGTGATAATTCCGGCGGAAGGCACTGCGTTGTCATACATTGAATGCGCTGCGGTGATGCCAACCTCGAGAAAAGGCGTGTTGGGGTCGAGGAGGCGCGCGATGCGGTCACGCGGGAGGAGCTTGCCGCGCGATATGTGGCGCTTGCGCGAATCTTCGCTGCCGCCAGCCATGGCCGTTGCGGCGGCTTCTTCCACTTGTGCCAGCGCGGCGAAGTTTGCCTTCCGGTTCGCTTCAAAATCGCCAGAGCGTGTCGAGATTTGGGAACCGATGCGGGGCATGTCAGGCGGTCTCGCTGAAGAGTTCACGGCCGATCAGCATGCGGCGGATTTCTGATGTGCCGGCGCCGATTTCATAGAGCTTGGCATCGCGCAGCAGCCGGGCTGGAGCGAAATCGTTCATGTAGCCATTGCCACCCAGGATCTGAATGGCATCAAGCGCCATCTGCGTTGCCTTCTCGGCGGCATAAAGGATGCAGCCTGCTGCATCCTTGCGCGTGGTTTCGCCCCTGTCGCAAGCATCCGCCACCGAATAGACATAGGCACGGCAGGCGTTCATCGTCACATACATGTCGGCGAGCTTGGCCTGGATGAGCTGGAATTCACCGATTGATTTGCCGAACTGTTTCCGCTCGTGAACATAAGGAACGACGGCGTCCATGCAGGCGGCCATGATGCCAAGCGGGCCTGCAGCGAGGACCGCCCGCTCAAAATCAAGGCCGGACATGAGAATGCGCGCGCCCTCGCCTTCCTCGCCCATGCGGTTGCCGGATGGAACTTCGCAATCCTCGAAGACGAGTTCGCTCGTGTTGGAACCGCGCATGCCGAGCTTGTCGAGTTTGGGCGAGGACGAAAAGCCCTTCATGCCACGTTCTATGATGAAGGCGGTGATGCCCTTGGCGCCCGCCTCCGGATCGGTCTTAGCGTAGACGACAAGCGTATGCGCGTCGGGGCCGTTGGTGATCCACATTTTTGCACCGTTGAGGATGTAGCGGTCATTGCGCCTTTCGGCACGCAGCTTCATTGAAATGACATCAGACCCTGCTCCTGTTTCCGACATGGCAAGCGCACCAATCTTCTCTCCTGCTATGAGCGGCGGAAGAAAGCGGCGCTTTTGATCCTCGTTGCCATTACGGTGAATCTGGTTGACGCAAAGATTGGAATGCGCGCCATAGGAAAGCGCGACGGAGGCGGAAGCGCGGCTGATTTCCTCCATGACGATACAGTGGGCGAAGTAGCCGAGGCCGAGACCGCCATAACTCTCAGCGGCAGTGATGCCGAGGACGCCGAGATCACCCATTTCCTTCCAAAGGTGGTGCGGGAACTGGTTGGACTTGTCGACGTCCGCTGCGATAGGTGCGATCCGCTCGCGCGAGAAGCGTGCAACCGATTCCTTCAGCGCGGCAATGTCGTCGCTTAAGTGAATTCTCATGCCCTTGTCGAACATCACGTGCCCTTGAAGTTGGGTTTTCTCTTCTCAATGAAGGCTTGCATGCCCTCAGCCTTGTCCGTTGTCGAGAACAGCGCATGAATCATGCGGCGTTCGAAGCGGAGGCCTTCTGCAAGCGGCGATTCGAAGCTGCGTGCGATAACTTCCTTCGCGGCCATGGCAGCGAGTTTGCCGTGTGATGCAATGGTTTCAGCAGTTGAGAGCGCTTCTTCCATCAATGCGTCAGCGGGGACCAAGCGCGCAACAAGACCGCAGCGTTCGGCTTCGGCGGCATTCATCATGCGGCCTGTGAGGATGAGATCGGAAGCCTTGGCCTTGCCGATGGCGCGGGTCAGGCGCTGCGAGCCGCCCATGCCGGGGATGACGCCGAGCTTGATCTCGGGCTGGCCGAACTTGGCGGTATCGGCTGCGATGATCATGTCGCACATCATGGCGAGTTCGCAGCCACCACCGAGGGCAAAGCCAGAAACGGCGGCGATGACCGGGGTGCGCAAATTGGCGATGGCCTCCCAGCCAGCGAACCAATTCTTTGCAAACACCTCCGAGAAGGTGGCATCTGCCATTTCCCTGATGTCGGCTCCGGCGGCGAAGGCCTTTGGCGATCCGGTGATGATGAAGCAGCCGACGGCAGGATCAGCGTCAAGTTTGCCCAGCCTGTCTGAAAGCTGATGCATCACTTCCGTGTTGAGCGCGTTAAGCGCCTCGGGACGGTTCAAAGTGGCGATGGCGACGCGGCCCTTGCGCTCGATCAGGACGAAGTCACTCATGCAGCCCGCTCCCGTTTCACCACGGCGAGGGCCTTGATGATGGCGGAGAAATCTTCTGCGCCGTGCCCCTGCTCCACAAAGGACTTGTAGAGCGACTGCGCATGCGCGCCAAGCGGGGTGGCGGCGTGCGCCGCCTGCGCAGCGTCTTGCGACAGGGTGAGGTCCTTCAGCATGAGGGCCGCAGCAAAGCCTGGTTTGTAGTCGTTGTCTGCGGGTGACTTTGGGCCGATGCCGGGCACGGGGCAATAAGTGTTCATCGACCAGCAGGAACCGGAGGATGTCGAGACCACATCGAAGACGGCCTGGCGATCCAGGCCAATTTTGTCGGCGAGCGTGAATGCCTCGCAGACAGCGATCATCGAAACGCCGAGGATCATGTTGTTGCACATCTTTGCTGCTTGACCCGCGCCCGCGGGACCGCACGGCACAATACGCTTGCCCATCGATTCCAGTAAGGGCCGCGCCCGTTCTATCGCGGAAGGCTCGCCGCCGCACATGAAGGTAAGTGTTGCAGCAGCGGCCCCTGCAGTTCCGCCAGAAACCGGCGCGTCGACCATTTGCAAGCCGCGTTTTGACATGTCGTCGTGCACTTCACGCGCCGTGGCGATATCGATGGTGGAACAATCGATTATAAGAGTTTCCTGTTCCACCGTCTGAGAAATTTCAGCGAGCACGGATTTCACTGATTTGCCATCAGGCAACATGGTGATGACAGTGCCTGCGCCATTGACGGCGGATGCAATGGAATTGGAGCATCGGATGCCTTGCGCCACCGCGGACAACAGTGCCTTTTCAGACAGGTCAAAGCCGATGACGTCGAAAGTCTTTGTGAGATTCACTGCCATCGGCAAACCCATGTTGCCGAGGCCGATGAAGGCCGTTTTCATGCGGGGCTCCATTCATGTTCGCCGAGCGGCGCGAAGACCTGCTTCACCATATCAGACGGAACATCTTCAACGCGCGCGAACCGCCACTTCGGCTTGCGGTCCTTGTCGATGACGGCGGCGCGGATGCCCTCGAAGAAGTCTTCGCCCTCAAGGCTGCGCCAGGCAAAGCGGTATTCGGTGGCGAGGCAGGCTTCAAGTCCACGCGACTGTCTGGCGTGGTGGATGGCCTCGAAGGTCGCGGCGGCGGAAAATGGGCTGACCCGGCGAAGGGCGTTCAATGTTTCTGTTTCCCATGTTCCATTTGTTGCCGCGAGTGTTCCCACGATCTCACTAAGGGTGTCGCGATTGAAAATATTGTCGATAGTTTCACGATGTTGCGTGAGTTCGGAGACGGATGGCGCCTCCGCTAAATGCTTGATCACAGACACGTCACCAGTTTCGACAAGCTTGCTTTTGAGTTCAGCGAGGCGTTGCGACGGCATATATGTGTCAGCAAAGCCGGCATAAATCGCATCGGCTGCAGACATGCGCGCCGCGGTGAGACCGAGATAAAGGCCAGTTTCGCCTGGGGCGTCAGCCAGGAGGCGTGTGCTGCCGACATCGGGCATGAAGCCGATTGAGGCCTCAGGCATGGCGACGGTTGAGCGCTCGGTTACGATGCGGTGCGACCCGTGGATTGAGATTCCCGCACCGCCGCCCATTGTAATGCCGTCCATGATGGCGACATAGGGCTTGGGATAGTGATGGATACGGGCGTTGAGCCGGTATTCGTCAAACCAGAAACGGCGGCCAATTTCCGGGTGACTTCGCCCTGTCCGGTAAAGCGATTGGATGTCTCCACCGGCGCAAAATGCCCGCTCGCCTGCCCCTTCGATCATGACAAGGCGGACAGCCTCGTCTCGCTCCCAGTTGTCGAGCGCCTGCTCAATCATCCTGACCATGTCGTGGGTAAGTGCATTCAAGACCTGCGGACGGTTGAGCGTGATGCGGCCCGCCTTGCCCTCAATGCGGATCACGATGTCGCTCATGGTGGGCGCTCCGCCAGGAGATCACGGGCAATGACGTGGCGCATGATTTCGTTGGTGCCTTCGAGGATTTGGTGGACGCGCAAGTCGCGCACGATCTTCTCGATGCCGTAATCCACAAGATAGCCATAACCGCCATGGAGCTGGAGCGCATCGTTGGCGACTGCAAACCCGGTGTCGGTAACCAAAAGCTTGGCCATGGCACAAAAGCGGGTTGCGTCCGGGCTTTTTGCATCAAGCTTTGCTGCGGCTTGGCGCAAAAACACGCGCGCGGATTGCAATCCGGCTTCCATGTCAGCCAAACGGAATTGCAGGGCCTGGAACTGGTCGAGGGATTTTCCAAACGCCTTGCGCTCATGCATGTAAGCGGTGGTTTTGTCGAAGGCAGCTTGCGCTGCGCCGAGCGAACAAGCAGCGATATTGAGGCGGCCACCATCAAGGGCCTGCATGGCATAGCTGAAGCCCTTGCCAGATTCGCCGAGCAGATTTTTCTGCGGCACGCGGCACTGGTCGAGCAGCACCATGGCGGTGGGCTGTGCACTCCAACCCATCTTTTTTTCCTGCGCCCCGAAGCTCAAGCCTCGCGAACCTTTCTCAACGAGGATGGCGGAGATGCCGCGGGGGCCTGCTTCGCCGGTCCGCGCCATGACGATGTAGAGGTCGGAAACGCCGCCGCCCGAGATGAAGGATTTGCTGCCGGTGAGGGCAAGGTCTTCGCCCGCTTTTTCAGCGCGCGTGGTGAGCGCTGCCGCGTCCGAGCCGGAACCGGGTTCGGTGAGACAATAGCTCACGAAGCATCGCGCGCTGACGAGTTCCGGCAGCCATATCGCGCGCTGTTCGTCTGAGCCGAAGCTGTCAATCATCCAGGCGCACATGTTATGGATGGAGACGAATGCGGCGGTGGTGGGGCAGCCGTAGCTCAGGCCCTCATAGACGAGCGTGCCGTCCAGGCGCGAGAGGCCCGCCCCGCCGTACTCCTCGCGCACGAACATGCCGCACATGCCGAGGTCCGCGAGTTCGCGGATGACATCCGCAGGAAAGTGTTTTGTCTGATCCCATTCCACCGCCTTTGGCGCCAGCTTTTCGATTGCGAATGCGCGCGCCGTATCGAAAATCGATTTCTGTTCAGTGGTGAGATCAAAATCCATAGGTCACATCCCTTTGGAGGCTACCCATATTGTAGCGCGGATTTTGGTTTTCTGTAGCGGTGCTTTCTCCTTCTTTCAGGCTTCGGTTTTGGCTGTCCGGCTTTGAAGACGGTGATGAGGTGTTCTGCCGTTCATGCCGCGCACCCGAACAATACTTCCACGATGGTCGCCGCTCCTGTTTACCCCCAACGTCATCTTCATGAGCTTGCAAGACTATTGTTAGGAGGAGCGCGCGGGTTTTGACCCACTGGTGGAATGTAGGAATATTTAGCGATTCCACCGCGCTGTGTCAAGGACTAATTTCATAACTTGGGTTGTGCGTCGGCAAAGGCAATGCGCCAGCGCCGAAGCGATCATGTCGTTTTGGGGTAATATAATTCCAGCCCGGCGCAGGGGGCATCAAGCTGCTCCACCTGACCCTTGCTGACTTCCGTGACGAGGATCTTCCTGCCATCGCGGGAGAAACAAAGATTGGTCGGGCAGGCGCCATCGAGCGACAGGCGCTCTGCCACCCTGCCGGTCTTGCCAAGCACCGTAACATTCTTCTGGGCATAGACAGTGCAATAGAGCCTGCCGTCCACGCCGAACTTCATGCCGTCGGGCCCCTTGAATCCGATCTGCTTGTCCTTCTGCAGCACATTGCCGAACAGCTCGCGTTTCGGCTTCCTTGGGCCGAACACGTCGTAGCAGTAGACTTCACCGGTAAGGGAGGCGTTGGCATAAAGCGTGTTGTCAATGCCGAAGCAGATGCCGTTGGTGAAGCGGATCTTACTGTCGATCAGACGCTCGATCTTCATCTTGCGCGGGTCGATCTGATAAACGCGGCCGTCCCATTTGAGATCCATGAAGCCTTCGACAACATTCTGGCCATCGAGAAAATCCGAAAGGGCCATGCCGGAATCCGTCATGTAGAGATGGCCATCCGGACCGAAGGCGAGGTCATTGGGAAAATAGAAGCGGCCATGCTTGCTGTCGCCCTCAAGGCGCTTCAATTCATTGCCATCGGGGTCAATGCAGACAAGGGCCCGTTGGCCGGCTTCGGCGATCCAGATCAGGCCTTCGCCATCTACCGTGAGACCATTGGGCCTTCCACCAGTGTTCTTGATGACCTTGCGTTCACCCTTCGGACTGAGCTTTGTGACGTTCAATGTGCTGTGCGACATCTCTGTCACATACATCGAACCGTCTGTCAGCGAGACCGGCCCCTCCGGGGCGCCAACGTTCGTTGCAAAGTGCCTTGCTGCCATGGATATACTCTCCTGTTCTCACAGCTCCGTCACTACGCGTTCAACTATGCCGAGATAGCCCCTGACATCCCAGGCCGCGCGCCCGATGAAAAGGCCATCAATGTGAGACTGACTGGCAAGGGCCTCGCAATTCTGCTGGTTGACGCTGCCGCCATAGAGAATGGGAAGTGGCATACCAATCAACGACCCAACCAGTTCTGAGATCTTGATGTGCTGTTCGTTTGCGAATTCCGGCGTTGCAGGTGTTCCACCTTCTCCAATGGACCAGACGGGTTCATAGGCGATAATGACCTTGTCGCGTGCCCGATATGCGACGAGAGAGAGCAGCGCTCGCACCTGCCGTTCCAACACTCCAGCAGTTTCACCCGCTTCATACTCGGCGCGCGTGTCGCCAACGCAGACCAGCGCCGTTAAACCATGCTTCAGTGCCGCTTGCACCTTGAGTGCAACTGTCTGGTCAGTTTCGCCAAAGTGGGTGCGCCTCTCACTGTGGCCAATTTCCACGAGCGTGGCGCCGCACTCTTTCAGCATCAGCGGTGAAACTTCCCCTGTCCACGCACCATGGTCCGCCCAATGCATGTTCTGTGCGCCAACCTTGACACGCGTTCCCTTCAGGCTTTCCGCCACATCCCCGATGTAGGGGAACGGCGGAATAACAAAGAGATTGCATCTTTCGGAGTGGCTTGTGGGCGAGCCAGCAAGCGTCGACGCAAAGGCCTGTGCCTCGGCGCGCGTCTTGTTCATTTTCCATGAAGTCCCAATCCAGGGAATGCTACCGCTCATGGCGTTCCATCCCGCAGTTTGACAAAATAGTTATCAGCGCCAACTTGCCCGCCTTTCAGAGCAATCTCAATGCCATCAAGAAATTTGTCACTTGAATGAGCAATGCAGAGCGGCGAGCCCGGTGCCGCAGGCAGCGGCATGCGCGTTGTGAGAGCAAGGACATTCAATTGACCAAGCGCGTGACTGGACGAATCTCCTCCCGCAAGGATCGCGCGGGCGAGCCTTGATGTCTCAAGCACGGCTTTCAGAATTTTGCCCAATCCCTCACCGACGCGGCGGCGGCCGTCAGCCATCAGGCGCAGTTTTTCACCTTCATCGGATTCCGGCCCCAGCGCTGTGTGAATGATCGGGCTATTGCCTGCACTCAGAACTTGCTGCGCTTCTTGGATCGCCGCCTGCAAAACTTCCGCAACGCCGCCGGCCAGCGCCACCGGATCAACCGGTACAGATCGAAAACCGCGCTGGAGCGCATGGCGGATTTGCCGCTCTGTCGTTGGCGATACGCTTCCAGAGACAACGATGGTCTGTGTGAGCGCTTTGAGCGGATCGAATTTTGCAACACCGGCAATATCACCAGCCGCCATCATTGCAGCAAGCAGCGCATATTCGATACCGGAAGAACCCACGACGAATGGCCGCGTATGGTCTGGCAAATCGAGAAGCCGCCTGCCTGCCTCAAGCTGCGTTGCTGTGTCATGCACATCAAGCAGCCCAATGCCTCTTGCAGGCCAGCTTTCCGTTGCGAGTACTGTTTCTTGCGCCGTCTGCCTCGCAAGATGGCGGCGCAAATCCGACTCCTCCATGGGCGTCACGGGATGGCGGCTCATCACTGGATGTCTGTCGATACGATAGATCTCGCCCTGATAACCGGCAAACAAGTGACCGGCGAAGGTATAACGCTTGAGCTGTGGCGCGCCGACAATCAGCGGCACACTGGCTTGGCCAAATATATTGGCGCCAATATCCGCCGCGCGGCCAATGCTGCCAATGCTGGGGCTTGAATCAAAGGTTGAGCAAACCTTGTAGTGGCAGAAACGGCCCCCCAGAGACTTCAGCCACTCAAAGGCAAGGGGCAGATGTTCATCCATCCATTGCGGCGGCTGGCTTCTGCTCGTCCCTGCAACTCCAATTGCTTCATAGTTTCTGAACGGCGCAAATTCTTCTTCCGTTGGAAGACGTGTGAACAACATGGTCTGCACGCCATGGCTTGCCAGCGCTTCCATGACATCCGTGGAACCGGTGAAGTCATCGCCAAAGAAAGTGAGCAATCTGCTCATGCGCCCTTGCCATTAGCAAAGGTGGCGATCGATTGCGCAAGCTCCTGATGCTCCCGCGCATAGGTTTCAAGCGGAATGCCTGCAACCGCCGCTTCCCATGCTTGCCGAACGGCCTTCACACCTGCGCCAGCCCCGCCGGGATGGGAGACAATCCCACCGCCGCACAGATACATGAGATCAACAGTCTTGCCCGTGCGGTTGTATGTGTTGGGAGCTTGCCCGCCCCACTGGCCGGACCCTACAACAGGCAATGGGCAATCAGCCTCCGAGAATAGCGGCGCGCTCACCGCCTTGAAGCTTGCGAGAAAACTCTCATCCGGCTCCCAATATTTCACCCGGATGCCGTTGATCTGGAACTGGTCCACGCCAAGTAATCGCCAGAACTGCTGCCAGACCTTGAAGTCCATGCCAAGGCCCGGATGGCGCGTGAGAATGTCCCAGCCATTGCGATGCGCGTGCAGCACGAGGCCGGAGCGCTTGCGCAGAAAAGACATGGCGCCGAATCCGATCGAATTGATGTTGATGACCGCGCAATTGCCGCCGTGCTTGAGCACGATGTCATGGTTGCGCATCATGTCATCGGGGTCCGTGGCGCTGATACCCCAAGCGTACATCACCTTCTTGCCCGTTTTCTGTTCGCGCTCCAGAACCAGCGGCATGACAGCCTTGACCCGATCTTCCAACGGCGAATAGGCCGGCGACATCAGCTTCTCATCGTCCTTCACAAAGTCCACGTCAGCGTCGATGACTTCTTTCACAAGGGCTGCTGTTTCATGGGGGCGAAGTCCCAGCGCGGGCTTGATGATGGTGCCGATGATCGGGCGGCCACGGATGCCCGTCAGCTTTCGCGAACCCTCCACGCCGAATTGTGGTCCGGGCCAAGCTCTGCCAAAGGCCTCCGGCAGTTTCATGTCGATGACGCGGATGCCGGTAAAGCCCTTGATGGAATAAACCCCGCCAATGGCAATCGTCATCAACGCCGCAAGGTCGGTGCCGATGGCATCAAAAGGAAATGCGATATCGGCTTCGGCGCGGTTGAAGGGGCCTGCCTCCTCGCTGGGAAATGATGAATGGGCTGCTGGCGGCAGGGGGCGCAAACCAACCACCCGCGCAGCCACACGGTTCTTCAATTCTTCCGTCTCGCCCGGCACCGGCACGAATGTACCAGTGGATTGGTCCGAGGCGATCTTTGCGGCCAGCTTTTCAGGGCTTCCCGCCGTCTCGATCAGATAGGTAAGCGTAATGAAGGTCTGGGCTTTTGTCATGCTGGTTTACTGGTATGATGACCCAATGACAGACGGTGGAGCAATGCCACGTGGACGCAACGGAACATATCGCCAAGCGCAAATTGTCGGATGAGGTTTTTGACCGCCTGAAGCGCTTGATCGTGGAAGGCGAGAAGAAGCCCGGGAATCTCATGCCTTCCGAGCGTGAATTGATGGAACGCTTCGGCGTGGGCCGGCCCGCCATCCGCGAGGCCATGCAGCAACTGGCCTCCATGGGGCTTGTCGAAATCAACCATGGCGAACGGGCGCGTGTCCTCGAACTCACGCCTCATTCCCTGATGCGGCAGGTCGATCAATCCGCCCAGATCATGCTGTCGATGTCGGCGGATTCTCTTGAGCACCTCAAGAGCGCGCGTATCTTCTTCGAACG
>JAIBJH010000050.1 GCA_020029455.1 Hyphomicrobiales bacterium | reverse complement strand
CAGTAGCACTTTCACCGGCGGCTGTTGCAGCAGGAGAACATCCTTCCGTGGCCTTCATGCGGCAGGTGGCCAAGGAGCTTCTGGCCGCACACCGCCAAGGCACCACGCCTGCCTTTTTGCGGGTGATCCAGCGCTATGCAGATCTGCCCGAAATTTCGCAATATTCTTTGGGCAAGTATTCCGACAAGCTTCAGAAGACGCAAAAGTCTCGGTTCCACCGTGCGGTCGCAACCTACATGGCGCGTGTTCTGGCCATGGGTTCGCGCGACTATACCATCTCTAAATACGAAATTGGCGAAGCAACTGTCGACAAGGACAAGGATGTCATCGTCAGCAGCAAGGTCTATCTGGTGACGGGCCAAGCCTATTCGGTGGGCTGGCACCTCGTCTGGCGCGGCGGCCGCTACAAGGTTCGGGATATTCGCGTCATCATCTGGCTCATCCCGCAACAGAAGAGCGAGTTTGTTTCTTTCCTCAACAAATACGATGGCGACATCAATCGCCTGATCCTCGCGCTTCTCGGCTGAAGTCAGCTAGATCTGGTTCACTTGGCCGCATACGGCCGCCGATTCAAAGGCTTACATAGAAAATTTGAATGTGGGTGTGAATTCAGTTTGCCCTGCCGTTGCAAATATCGGGCGGCAAAGGCATATGGGCGATCATGGAACAGGAAATCCGCAGACCCGACTACGTGCCCAGAAAGCATGACCGCACCTCAAGCACCCTGAATTGTTTGATGGCGGCGGCAGGGCTCACGCTGATGATGCTGTGCATGTTGGGCGCTGCGGCGGCCATTTCCGCATGGGCCGTGGCAAAGCTTTTCGGCCTTCCTGATTCCTTGCTTTTGGCGATGGTCATTCTTTTTGAAGTCCCGGTCTTGTGGGTTGTGATCTGGACCGCTGGCCGGGCCTGGCACTTGGAACTCAGGCTGGCGTCTGGCAAGGACATGGATCAGCCCGTATTCAAGCTGCTGCACTATTTTGGGCGCAGCGCGGCTGGTTAGGCGTTCTGCTGAAGAGTTATTGACATGCCAGCCGCCGGTGGAACCTGATGTCACTTTGGACACGCCTTGCTGATACTGCCCAGTCGATTGGCTCATCTCTCCTGTCATTGCTGGGGAGTGAGGAAAAGCCGCCGGAAAAGACCGTGGCCTTCACCATCGGCATGATTGCCCTCAGTGCGAAGATGGCCAAATCAGACGGCGTTGTCACCCATGACGAGGTCAAGGCTTTCGAAGATGTCTTCCAGGTGCCCGAGAACGACAAACCAGCTGTCGAGCGCGTTTTCAATCTCGCCAAGCAAGACATTGCGGGCTTCGAAAGCTACGCCAAAAGGGTGGCGGAACTGTTCAGCGGCGGCGCGCATACGCTCGAGAACGTGCTGGATGGCCTGTTTCACATTGCCAAGGCAGACGGTGTCGTTCACGAAGCTGAGCTTTTTTATTTGCAGCGCGTGTCCGAGATTTTCGGATTCAAGGAAAGGGACTTCGCACGTATCCGCGCCCGCCATGTCGTGATCGCCGATGACCCCTATGTGGTGCTGGGCCTGCCGTCCGACGCATCGATTGCAACCGTTAAGAAGCAGTATCGCACGCTTGCCCGCGAGCTTCATCCTGACAAGCAGGTGGCAAGCGGCATGCCGGAAGAACTTGTGATCATCGCCAGCGACAGGCTGGCGCGCATCAATGCCGCCTACAACGAAATCGTGAAGGGAAGTGCTGCGTGAAAGGCTCGGCCTTGCGCCATGTCATCACGCCCTCGCCCAACCACGAGCCCCGCAAGCACGGCCAAAGCCCAAACATTCTGCTCCTGCACTACACAGGCATGGAGAGTTCCGACGCTTCGCTGCGGCGATTGTGTGATCCCGAGACGAAAGTGTCATGCCACTACCTGATCGACGAGGAAGGCAAGATCATTCAGCTGGTGGACGAGGATGAACGGGCCTGGCATGCGGGCCTTGCCTGCTGGCGCGGCATGTCTGACATCAATTCGGCCTCCATCGGCATAGAAATCCAGAACATCGGGCATAATGGTGACTATCCGGATTTTGCTGAAACGCAGATGCAATCCGTCATTGCTCTAAGTGGGGACATTATTGAGCGACGTGCCATCCAGCGGGAATTGGTGTTGGCCCATTCTGACGTGGCCCCAGCAAGGAAGGCTGACCCCGGCGAAAAATTTGACTGGAGAAGGCTCCATGAGGCCGGCATTGGCCATTGGGTAGAGCCATCCACAGCAACGGGAGAACCAACGCTAAGTCCAAATGACACCGGAGAGTTTGTTCTGGAATTGCAGCGGACGCTATTGAACTATGGCTACTGCATTGAGCTGTCCGGTACCTTTGATATCGCCACGCAAGATGTTGTCAGAGCATTTCAGCGTCATTTCCGCCCGACTCGTGTCGACGGCTTGGCGGATGCCGCGACAGTGGGAACTCTCAAATTGCTCCTGTCGGCTCTGCCAATCAACTCCGCTGGCACAAGCTGAGCAGCCCATCGACATCGGCGCCGGACAAGGGATAGGCGGCGCTATGTCCCCGGACCTTGAGCACAAAATGATCGCTCGTCTTCATGGATTTGAACAGCTTTGCATTGAGAGCCAGCGGCACCTCGATGCTTGCCGGTGCGCCCTCTGAACGGGCACTCGCCTTGCCTTTAAACTTCAATTTTGCCGGACCGATTTCGGCACGGACCGTGACGGCGGAATTGTCTGGAAAATCCCGCCATGTGACCGGATAGAACATTGAAACCGATCCGCTGCCAATCTTGCACCAGAAGCTCAGGCCGACATCGTCTGTTTGGGGAACTCCAAATACCAGGAACGCGTCTTCCGTAGAGGCATCCAGCGACCACTCCCGCTCCTGTGCCAGGGTGAATTCGGTCATGGCAAAGGTGCCCAAGACAAGAATCAGGATACGAGCATTCAACACTGGAAATTGTCCTGCTAGAGATCGAACAGGGAGATTATTCTGATCTCATCATGAAAGGAAAGCTGAATGTCCGTGGACTTGTTGATCCTGAATGGGGCCGTCTTGACACAGGACACCGCGAGACCCCGGGCAGAGGCCATTGCTCTCACCGGAGACAGGATCGTTGCGGTGGGGCGAAGCCGCGACATAGCAAAGCTGAAGAGTCGCAAAACCAAGGTCATCGACGCTGCAGGCGCAGCCGTTCTTCCGGGCTTCATTGAAGGGCACATGCACCTCTTTGGCGGCTCCGTCGACTTGGGGCTTCCGAATTTTGAGGGCAGAAGTGGAGTTGCAGAACTTGGAAAAGTGATCGAGGACTATCAGGCGCAGCACCCCGGAGAGGGTCTGCTAATCGCCCAACAGCTCAGTTATGTTGCGATGCAAAATGGAAGAACGGCGACACGCCACGACCTCGACCAAGTCTGTCCGGGGAGACCATTGCTGGCTTATGCACCGGATCATCACACCGCCTGGGCCAATACCAAGGCGCTCGAACTTGCGGGGATATTGGGTGGCCGCAAATTGACGCCGGGACATGAAATCGTCATGGGGCCGGATGGGACGGCCACGGGCGAATTGCGGGAACCGGAAGCCATTGCGCCGGTGCTTACGCTCACTGACGTATACAAGAGACCGCGTCTCGGTCTGGAAGGTGGAGAGCCCGAACCATATCCTTCCGACCGCGAATTCGAATCTGATCTGGCCATCATGAAGACGGGTCTTGCCCATCTGGCGCAGCACGGCATCACCTCATTCCACAACATGGATGGCAACATCTACACCATGCAGCTGTTGTCGGCGCTGGAGAAGCGAGGCGAATTGACTGCGCGGGCTCGCGTTCCCTTTCACTTGAAACCCTATATGGGCGATAGCGCACTCGAACGCGCAAGGCTGATGACCGCGGGCTACAATTCGGCATGGCTCAAATGCGGCATGGTCAAGATGTTCATGGATGGCGTTGTGGACAGCGGAACCGCGGTGATGCTTGATGACTATCCAGACCGTACAGGCTGGCGCGGCGACCCGCTGTTTTCGCAAGAGCATTTCAATAGAGTTGCCACTTTGGCAGACAGACTGGGTCTGCAGATTGCCGTCCACGCCATTGGTGACGGTGCAGTGCGCATGGTGCTGAAGGGCTATCAGGCGGCACGCAAAGCCAATGGCCCACGCGATTCAAGGCACCGCGTCGAGCACATTGAAGTGCATCACCCTGACGACCTGAAGCTCTTCAAGTCTCTTGATGTGATTGCCTCTATGCAGACATGTCACGCGCCGGGATGCTCCGGATTGCCACTCGAACCGACGCTGACCAAGATCGGTAAAGCCAAATGGCCTCACGCCTATGCCTGGGCTACCATCAGAAAGAGGGGCATTCCTCTGGTCTTCGGCACGGATTGGCCTGTCTCAGACATCAATCCCATGCGCGCCATCCATTCCGCCGTCACGCGGAAAGCCTGGGCCGATGATGTGGCAGATCAGCGCCAGTCGCTTGCCGATACGCTGGCGAGTTATACGCGCCTCGGCGCTTATGCCGAATTCGCCGAGAAACAGAAGGGCGTTTTGCGGAAAGGCTATCTCGCGGACGTCGTCGTGCTCGACCAAAACATCGGGGAGACCCAGCCGGATGATCTGCAGCATGTGAAAATACGCACCACGATAGCTGGTGGGCGCATTGTTCATTCTGCGTGAGAAAGGAGGGGATAAATTCCTTTCGTTAATTCAACTACTTAGGAAAAAAGACAAAATAGAGGAAATTAGCGCTTGACACCGCGCGGTGAAAAGGGCATATTCCGCTACATTCCACCAGTGGGTCACCACCCAACAGCTTCCCTCCAACAATAGTCTTGCAAGCTCACGAAGACGACGTTGGGGAAGGAGCAACCTAGGTTGACCCGGCCCACATTCACTCCTATCTCCATGATTGCCAGTCGGCCGGACGACCGCTGCCGCAAGCTTCGAAAGGAGGCGGTGGAGGAAAGTCCGGGCTCCGCGGGAATACGGTGCCGGATAACGTCCGGCGGGGGTGACCCCAGGGAAAGTGCCACAGAGAACAGACCGCCGGGTTCAGCCCGGCAAGGGTGAAACGGTGCGGTAAGAGCGCACCGCGCTGACGGTAACGCCAGCGGCAGGGCAAACCCCACCGGGAGCAAGACCGAATAGGGGCCACATGGCCACCGCAAGGTGTTCAGGGCGTTTCCGGCCCGTGGCCCGGGTTGGTTGCACGAAGCGTCCGGCAACGGGCGTTCCAGAGGAATGGTCGTCCTGTTCTTCGGAACAGACAGAACCCGGCTTACAGGCCGGCTGGCATCTCTTTCGGAGGAAGAGCAAATTCCGGCCAAGTTGCAGACTTGGCCGATAAGAACCGAAGGTCCGCGAAGCGAACTTGCTCCAGCATGTTGATTTGGCGCGAATTCTTTTCGACCGCGTGATTCCACGCGGTCGGAAAGCGCGCTAATTGGAAACTATTTGTTAACGGAGCGGTGCGCAATCTCGGCTGTCCGTTAACTCCTTGTTCACCCATTAAAACCGCCGGTTTCCACCCATCTGTCATGACGCCGAAGATATCCGATTCCATACTCGCCGGAGGGCACATTCCCGTGCTCCTGCAAGAGGTTGTGGGCGCCCTTTCGCCGAAATCCGGAGACCTGATGATCGACGGCACGTTTGGTGCGGGGGGCTATAGCCGGGCCCTGTTGCAGGCCGCGGATTGCCGCGTTCTGGCTATAGACCGCGACCCTTCCGCCATCAACGTCGGCAAGGCCTTGGTCACACAGTTCGGTGATAGGCTGGACCTCAGACAAGGGAATTTTTCGAAGCTCGATGATATCGCTCGCGATGCCGGCTTTGAACAGGCTGACGGCGTAGTGCTCGACATCGGCGTGTCGTCCATGCAGATCGACTCTCCTGAACGTGGTTTTTCGTTCCTGAAGGACGGCCCCTTGGACATGCGCATGTCGGGGGCAGGCGAAAGCGCCGCTGATGTAGTCAATCGCATGGATGCGGAAGAACTGGCCAACATCATCTATAAATACGGTGAGGAATCCGCATTTATGTGAACAGGGAACTGGACGAACTTGAGGAGGGGCTGGAAGCTGCCGAACGCATGTTGCGCGCAGGCGGGCGGCTTGCAGTTGTTACATTTCATTCCCTCGAAGACAGGATCGTGAAGCGGTTTCTCGCAGAGCGGAGCGGACATCTGCCGGGGTCTTCACGCCACATGCCGGATGTGAATGCGAAGCCTACGCCAACTTTCGAACTGTTGTTCAAGGGTGCTGTTGGGCCAAGCGAGAGGGAGATCGCCGCAAACCCGCGCGCGAGGTCGGCCAAGCTGCGCGCCGCCCGCCGGACCGCCGCTGCCCCCACCGCTTCTTCCACAAGAAGGAGCGCGTGATGCTGAAACTGGCGAATGGCGTGCTTGTCGTCACGGCACTCGTAGCGGGTGCACTGCTGTACGCACTGGAACATAAGACACGCGGCCTCGAGCGCGAGATTGCAGTTACCAAGCGGGCAATTGCCGATACTGATGAGGACATTAAGCTGCTTGGCGCCGAATGGAGCAGCCTGACGCGGCCGGAGCGCATTCAGAAGCTTGCAGCACAGAACCTTCAACTCGCACCTGCGCAAGCGGACCAGTATGTCTCGTTGAACGAACTGCAATCGCGGATGGAAGACATCCGTGCCCGGGTCAAGCCCGACAAGGAGCAAGATGTCATCGGCGACCTCTTGCAGAAGATGCAATGACCAGCGCCACCGTTTCCCATAGTGAATCCGCCGCAGCGAGTCCTGTGCTCGCGGGCCAAAACCGTATCCGCCTTCTTGGCTTGATTTTCTCCGTTGTCTTTTTTGCCATCGCTACGAAACTCGCGATTACATCGGCAATAGCGCCGGTCAGCGAGCCGCCCGGAGAAGTAGTGGCGGCAGCGGGGCGCATTCCCCGGCCCGACATCGTTGACCGAAATGGAAACGTTCTCGCAACCGACGTTGCTGTCGCCTCGCTCTATGCGGACCCGCGCAAGATCCTCGACATCGACGAAGCTGTGGAACTCATCACCGCTGCACTGCCAGACATCGATGCCAAGATGCTGGACACTAGGTTGCGCCAGCCGGGCCGCGCCTTTATCTGGCTGAAGCGCCAGGTCAGTCCCGAAGAGCGCGACACTGTTTTTAACTTGGGCATTCCGGGTGTTGCCTATGTGAACGAGCGCAGACGCGTCTATCCGCAAGGAAGGCTTGCGGCGCAAACGCTGGGCTATGTCGATGTCGACAACAGGGGCATCGCCGGCATCGAGCGCTACCTCGATGATGCAGGCGCCATTTACACGGCGTCACTTCTGGAACCCGGCAAGGACAAGGCGGCGCCGGCGGAGCTTGCCCTCGATATCCGCGTGCAGCATGCACTCACCGATGAACTGCAAATGGCCATGACCAAGTTCAAGGCCATCGCCGCAGGCGGCATTGTGATGAATGTCGAAACGGGTGAGATCGTCGCGCTCACTTCGTTGCCCGACTATAACCCAAATGCCGAAGAAAAGAAGATTGGCAGGGACCAACAGAACCGCATGCTGAGCGGTGTCTACGAACTGGGTTCCGTCATCAAGGCCGTCACCTTCTCCATGGCATTCGACTATGGCGTCGTCACGATGGAATCGAAATTTGACGCCCGCACCCCGCTGGTGATCGGCAGCGCGCGGATCAATGATTTCCACGCCCAGCGCCGGGTGCTCGCTCTGCCGGAAGTCTTCACCTATTCGTCAAACATCGGCACGGCAAAGATGGCGCTGGAAGTAGGCGTTGAACGGCACAAGGCATTTCTTGAGCGGGTTGGTCTTCTCGACAAGCTCACGACCGAAGTGCCCGAAACGGCGCGCCCACTTCTACCCAAGCGTTGGGGCAGGCTTGTTTCCGCAACCGCCGCATTCGGCCATGGTTTTGCCGTACAACCGCTTCAAGGCCTTAACGTTGTAGCAGGCCTGCTCAATGGCGGGAAAATGCTGCAGCCCACATTCTTGAAGCGGAGCAAGGAAGAAGCAGACGTGCTGGCCAGGCAGATTGTCAGGGAAGAAACTTCCGCACACATGCGAGAACTGTTCCGGCTGAACGCCACCGATGGCTCCGCCGCCAAGGCCGATGTCATCGGCTACCGGGTGGGCGGCAAGACGGGAACGGCGGAAAAAGTTGTCAACGGGCGTTATTCATCACTGAAAAGCCTTGCCACATTCATCGGGGCCTTTCCGATGGAGAAGCCGAAATATGCTTTGATCGTCATGCTGGACGAGCCGCAGGCCACGCCTGAGACCTTTGGCTTCGCAACCTCTGGCTGGAATGCTGTGCCGACCGCCGGAAAGATCATCGCCCGCATCGCGCCGATCCTCGGCATTGATCCGGTTTTCACCGCTGCCGACCGGGAGAAGCTTGCCAAGCAGGCGAAAGAGAAGAAGCAGGGTTAGCCCATGTCGCTGTCTCTTGCGCGCATTATTGGCAATGACGGGATTGTGCCCGCCGATGCCACATTGTTGAAAGTGGCAGGCATCACCTCAGACAGCCGCGAAGTAAAGCCAGGAGATCTCTTTGTCGCCATTCCCGGCGGCAATACAGACGGCGCAACCTTCATCTCCGATGCAAGGTCTAGGGGTGCCATTGCCGTTGCGGGCCTGCCCGGACTGATCAAGGGCCAGGGTCCATTCGTGGAAACAGACAATCCGCGGCTTTTGCTCGCGGCTGCTGCCGCGCGCTTCTACGCACGTCAGCCGCACACCATCGCGGCAGTGACAGGCACAAATGGCAAGACATCTGTTTCCGTGTTCGTGCGCCAGATCTGGGAGTCCATGGGATTTCGCGCAGCCAGCATCGGCACCATCGGAGTCATCAGCCCACTGGGCATCGAGGATGCGACACATACAACGCCTGATCCTGCCCATCTCCATGAAACACTGGCCCGGCTCGCCGACAACCATGTGGAGCATCTCGCTATCGAGGCCTCCAGCCACGGCCTTGCGCAATATCGCCTGCATGGACTGCGACTGACCGCTGCCGGCTTCACCAACCTGACCCAGGATCATCTCGACTATCACCAGGGCATGGATGATTACTTCCTCGCCAAGATGAAACTCTTCGACGAGTTGCTTCCGAAAGGCGGAACCGCCGTCGTCAACATGGATGGAAGTTACGGCGAAAGCGTCCGCGACCGTTGCGTAACCAATGGCCAGCGCGTGTTCACAGTTGGCCGCAATGGCATGGACATGAAACTGCTGTCATCGCAGGGTGAGGGACTTGGCCAAGTCATTTCCGTCGAGACAGCAAGTGGCGTGCATAAGATCAGCCTTCCGCTTGCTGGCGATTTCCAGGTTTCCAACGCGCTGGTGGCGGCAGGTTTGGTGATTGCCTGTGGTGGCGAGGAGAGCCTCGCACTTCACGCTCTTGAATCCCTGAAGGGCGCGCCCGGCCGTCTCGATCTTGTGGGCCAGTCTCAAGAGGGAGCACCGGTGTTTGTGGACTATGCCCATACGCCCGATGCACTTGAGAATGTGCTGCGCACCTTGCGGCCTTTGACGAAAAACAAGCTCTCGGTGGTCTTCGGCTGCGGTGGCGACCGCGATGCGGGCAAGCGCCCCATGATGGGAAAGGTCGCGGTTGAACTGGCTGACAGGGCCTATGTAACAGACGACAATCCGCGCACCGAGGATGCCGCCAAAATTCGTGCACAGATCATGGTGGCTGCGAAGGGTGTGGAGGAAATCGGCAATCGCGCCGAAGCAATCTTGAAAGCAACGCAGGACTTGAAAGCAGGGGACGTTCTGCTTGTCGCCGGGAAGGGCCATGAGCAGGGACAGATCATCGGCAAAGACAAGCGGCCGTTCAGCGATCATGACGCAGTGCGGAGCGCCATCAGGGGCGAGCTTTACCATGGCTGAACCCTTGTGGACCGAAGCAGAGATTCTTTCCGCAACCGGCGGCAAGCTGCATGGCGAAGTCAAAGCACCATTGAATGGCATTTCAATAGATAGCCGCACCATTGCAGCGGGTGATGTCTTTGTCGCCATCAAGGGCGAGAAGATGGATGGCCACCAGTTTGTCTTGCCCGCGCTCAAAGCCGGGGCGGGTCTTGCCATCGTCTCGTGTATCAACGACGCCATGCTTGCTGCTGGCCCTGTGCTTGAAGTCAAAGATGACCCGTTGCGCGCGCTGGAGGCCATGGGGCGTGCCGCCCGGGCCCGCAGCAAGGCGCAGATCATTGCGGTCACGGGCAGTGTCGGCAAGACAAGCACCAAGGAAATGCTGCGCAGTGCGCTTTCGGCAAGTGGCGCCACCCATGCTTCGGCAAAGTCTTTCAACAATCATTGGGGCGTGCCCTTGACATTGGCGCGCCTTGCCAAGGAAAATGCCTATGCCGTTTTCGAGATCGGCATGAACCATGCGGGTGAGATCACACCGCTGGTTGGAATGGTGAGGCCCCATGTGGCCATCATCACCACGATTGCCGCGAGTCACCTCGGCCATTTTTCCTCTCTTGCCGACATTGCCAAAGCTAAGGCGGAAATTTTCACCGGCGTTGTTGAGGGCGGCTCCGCAGTGATCTGCCGAGACACACCGCACTACGAATACTTGGCCGCCGAAGCATCTCGCTGCGGCATTCGCAACATCAAGAGTTTCGGCGAACATCCGGATGCGGATGTCAGGTTGGAGCAGGCGGCACTCCAATCCGACTTCTGCTGCGTCACGGCGCGCGTCTTCGGAGAGCGCATGTCCTACAGACTGGGCATTGCCGGAAGACACATGGCAATCAACAGCCTTGCGGTGCTGGCAGCAGTAAAGCTCGTAGGCGCAGATCTCGCCCGTGCAGGCCTTGCCCTCGCTGATGCACGGCCTGCCGCAGGGCGCGGCGTGCAGGAAGCCCTTCAACATCCGGATGGTGCGATTTTCCTTTTGGATGAAAGCTACAACGCCAATCCTGCATCGGTGAAGGCGGCGCTGGCGCTTCTGGCGCAGATGCGCCCCGGCAAGGGTGGACGCCGCATTGCGATCCTGGGCGACATGCTGGAGCTTGGCGAATTTGGCCCGGACCTTCACCGTGCCATTGCCAGCGACTTGCCTGTACATGCCGTTGATCAGCTCTATGCTTCCGGCCCGTTGATGAAGAATCTTTGGGACGCGGTGGATCAGGCACGGCGCGGGGGTTATGCGGAAACCGCGGTAGACCTCGCACCCATAGTCACCAAGGCCCTGAAACCAGGTGATTGCGTGATGGTGAAGGGCTCGCTAGGCAGTCGCATGGGACTGATTGTAGAGGCCATGCGCAAGGCCTGGCCGCCGAAAGTGGAACACTGAAGACATGCTATACTATCTTTTCAGCAACATCGCTGACTCTGTCTCGGCCTTCAACGTATTCAGATATCTGAGCACGCGCACGGGCGGGGCGATCCTCACGGCCTTGTTCTTCATTTTCATCCTTGGGCCGCGCATCATTTCCTTGCTCAAGGTCAAGCAGGGCAGGGGCCAACCCATTCGCAGCGATGGCCCGCAGCGCCACATTGTGGAAAAGCAGGGCACGCCGACCATGGGTGGCCTGATGATTCTCTCCGGTGTTCTTGTCTCGACGCTGCTCTGGGCCGATCTGAGCAACCTTTATGTCTGGGCGGTACTTTTCGTCACCATGGGTTTCGGCGCCATCGGATTCTATGATGACTATCTTAAGGTGACACGGGCCACAGTTCACGGTTTCTCGTCCGGGCTACGACTTCTTGCCGAATTTGCCATTGCGGCCGTGGCTGTTGTCTGTTTCATGTGGATCGGCGACAAGTCACTGGCGAGTTCGCTTGCGATTCCGTTCTTCAAGGATGTGCTGATCTACTTCGGCCCGTTCTTCGTCATCGTCGGGATCATCGTGATCGTTGGTTCCGGAAACGCCGTGAACATCACTGACGGGCTTGATGGCCTTGCCATCGTGCCGGTGATGATCGCCGCGGCAAGCTATGGTCTCATTGCCTATCTGGTCGGCAACTTCGTTTTTGCGGATTATCTGCAGCTGCATTTTGTCAGAGGCACGGGCGAACTGGCCGTGATCTGCGGAACCTTGGTGGGCGCAGGACTAGGCTTCCTTTGGTTCAATGCGCCGCCCGCCATGATCTTCATGGGCGATACCGGCTCATTGTCGCTCGGTGGGGCGCTTGGCGCCATTGCCGTGGCGGTCAAGCACGAGATCGTCTTGATGGTGATCGGCGGATTGTTCGTTCTGGAAACCGTCTCGGTCATTGTCCAGGTCGCGTCCTTCAAGCTCACCGGCAAGCGTGTCTTTGCCATGGCGCCGCTTCACCATCATTTCGAACAGAAGGGCTGGAAGGAGCCGACGATCGTCATCCGCTTCTGGATCATTGCGCTCGTTCTCGCTCTGATCGGCCTTTCAACGCTGAAGCTCAGGTGAGGCGATGTTTCCGGCAGTCGGCTTCAAGGGAAAGCGGGTTGCGCTCTTCGGGCTGGCCCGTTCCGGCATGTCATGTGCCGAGGCCTTGAGGCTTGGCGGAGCGGAAGTGCTGGCATGGGATGATTCCGATCCCGCCGTTGAAAAGGCGAGGACGGAAGGCCTGTCGGTCACGAACCTTCATACCGTTGATTTTCGCACGTTGGCCGCGCTCGTGCTGAGCCCCGGCGTTCCCTTGACTCATCCAGAACCACACTGGACCGTCGTCAAGGCAAAGGCTGCGGGCGTCGAGATCCTCGGCGATACGGAGGTCTTCGCGCGTTCAATTCAGGATACGGGAGCGCGCCTGACGGCTATCACCGGCACTAACGGAAAATCCACCACAACGGCGCTCATTGGCCATGTGCTGAAGCACGCCGGGCTCGATGTGGATGTCGGCGGCAACATCGGAAATGCGGTCTTCAACCTGAGGCCGCCACAGCGCGGCCGCCACTATGTGCTCGAACTGTCATCTTTCCAGATTGATCTGATGCGGGGGCTCTCGCCCGATGTCGGTGTCTTGATCAACATCACACCTGATCATCTGGACCGCCATGGAACCATGGAAAACTATGCTGCCGTGAAAGCCCGCATGTTCGCCAGGCAGCATGATAGCCAAACGGCGTTGGTCGGCGTGGATGATGAATGGTCCGTTGCCATTGCCGACAAGATCCATGGTGGCGCCAACCTGCGCCGCGTTTCAGTTCTGCGTCGGCTCGATGATGGCATCTCGGCGCCGGAAGGCATCCTCCGCGAAACCGTTGAAGGCAAAGTGACAGCTGAAATCGACTTGCGCGCCATGCCTGCCCTGCGCGGTCGCCACAACTGGCAGAATGCCTGCATGGCCTATGGCGCGGCCACCGCCCATGGTGTTGCACTGGATGCGATCATCAACGCCATGGAACGCTTCCCCGGACTGGCGCATCGCATGCAGGAAGTCGGCAGGGTGGGTTACATAGCCTTCATCAATGACTCGAAGGCGACGAATGCCGACGCCGCGGAAAAGGCCCTTGCCTCATTTGAACGCATCTATTGGATTGCCGGCGGCATACAGAAAGCCGGCGGCATTTCGTCCTTGCAACCCTATTTCTCGCGCATCACCAAAGCCTATTTGATCGGTGTCGCGGCCCAGGATTTTGCGCAGGTCTTGGAGGGCAAGGTGCCTTACGAGATCGCGGAAACACTGCCGCGCGCTGTGACGCTCGCTGCCCGTGATGCAGGCGCCGACAAGGACCCCCGCGCTGTGGTGCTGCTCTCGCCTGCTTGCGCTTCATTCGACCACTACAAGAATTTTGAGGTGAGGGGAGATGCCTTTGTCGACGCAGTATCGCGCCTGCCCGGTGCAATCATGAATTCCTCGGAGATCTGACCATGCTTATTTCGCGTAGCAACAGCGGAGTATTCGCCCGGTGGTGGTTCACGGTTGATCGCGGAGTCTTATCTGCCACGCTTCTGCTTATGGCAGCAGGCATCCTCATCAGCATGGCGGCGAGTCCGCCCGTGGCGACGCGCATAGGCCTCGAACCCTTCCATTTCATCAAGAGCCAACTCTTCTATCTTGTGATTTCTGTCTTGGTACTTCTGATCGTGTCGTTTCTTGATCGCCCTTGGATTCGCCGCATGAGTCTGTTGACCTTTGCCGGATCGCTGGCCCTGATGCTGGCGGCATTGAAGTTCGGACCGGAGATCAAGGGCGCCCATCGTTGGATCGACCTTGGACCTTTCAGCCTCCAGCCTTCCGAACTGGCAAAACCGGCATTCGTCGTGACAGCCTCATGGTTCCTGGCCGAAAAACTGCGTCAACCCGATATGCCGGGCCAGTTGATTGCCTATGGCAGTGCCGGCGTCTTCATTGCTTTGCTTGTTGCCCAGCCGGACTTTGGTCAAACAGCCCTCGTCATCATGACCTTCGGTGCGATACTGCTGGTCTATGGCATGCCGTGGCGGATCATTTTCGGCCTTGCGGGCGTGACAGCTTCGTTGTCTGTCGTTGCTTACGCACTCGTGCCACACGTGGCTTCGCGGGTGGAACGCTTTCTAAACCCCGAAACTGGCGATACATTTCAAGTCGATACGGCTCTTGAAGCCTTCAGGAATGGTGGATTGTTGGGTGCCGGTCCCGGCGGCGGCACGGCGAAACTGGTCTTGCCCGACGTCCACTCTGACTTCGCCTTCGCTGTCGTTGGCGAAGAGTTTGGCGCATTGGCCTGTCTTGTCATCATGGCGCTGTTCTTCTTCCTCGTCGTCCGAGTTCTCAAGCGCGCCAAGATGGAGGCTGATCCCTTTGCTGCACTTTCGCTGGCGGGCCTCATCACCATGTTCGGCCTGCAGGCAGCCATCAATATGGGAGTGAATGTGGCACTGCTTCCGGCAAAGGGCATGACACTTCCATTCATTTCCTATGGAGGGTCTTCGCTTCTCGGAACTGCGCTTGCCATCGGCATCATTTTGGCGCTCTGCCGCAAGCCCCGCAGCAGCGAGGCCGGCCCGCTTCTCGCAGCGAAGCCTGTTGTATGATGCAATCGAAACGCCGCGTGTTCCTGGCCGCCGGTGGAACGGGTGGACATCTGTTCCCGGCCCAAGCGCTGGCCGAAGAACTAGTAAGGCGGGGCTATGATGTGAACCTGCTCACGGACGAGCGCGTACGCGACTATGGCAAGAGCTTTCCTGCCTCGTATGTGCACCTGATACCTTCCGCCTCGCTATCGTTGTCCAACCCGCTGGGCATGCCACGCCGGCTATGGCAACTGGGTAGTGGCTACATTCTTTCGCGCAAACTGCTTGCACGCGAAAAGCCCGCCGCAATCGTTGGCTTCGGCGGTTATCCCTCGCTGCCGCCGCTTCTGGCCGCGGCCCATCTGAACATCCCCTCGATCATTCATGAAGCGAATGCCGTGATGGGCCGAGCCAACCGATTGCTGGCCACGCGCATCAGCGCTATTGCGATATCATTTGAAAAAATGATCGGCATTCCCGATAGCGCAAAATCGGTTGTGCACCTCACTGGAAATCCAGTGAGAGGTCTCGTACTTGCATCAGCGGAACTTCCTTACAAGCCATTCGGCGCAAGGGACAAAATCAGACTCCTCGTCTTCGGCGGCAGCCAGGGAGCGAAGTTCTTTTCGGACGCAATACCTGGTGTCCTTACAAAATTGCCGGATGGTTTGCGTAAGCGTCTGGTTGTGACGCAGCAGTGCCGCGCGGAAGACCTGCAGAGTGTGCGTCATGCCTACGAGAAGTCCGGGGTCAGCGCGACCCTGGAAACCTTCTTTTCCAATCTTCCGGAAATCATGGCGCGGAGCCATCTCGTCATCTGCCGGTCTGGCGCTTCAACGATTGCTGAACTGGGCGTCCTGGGGAGGCCCGCCATCCTGGTGCCGCTTCCCGGCGCCATCGACAACGACCAGCTCAACAATGCACGGAGTTTCGAGGCAGCGGGCGGTGGCTTCCTGCTTGAGCAGAAAGACGCCAAAGACGCTGATTTTGCGAGGCTTTTGCAGGAGTTGCTCGAAGCGCCCGAACGCCTTAAAGAAGCCGCGGCAGCGGCGAAGCGCCACGGCAAGCCCGATGCGGCGCAACGTCTCGCCGCCCTTGTTGAAACCACCTTTGCCGCCTGACGAACCGGGCCGGAGACTAGACTTCTAATGAAACTTCCACGCGATGTAGGCCCCATCCATTTCATCGGCATCGGCGGCATCGGCATGAGCGGCATCGCGGAAGTGATGATGACCTTGGGCTACAAGGTGCAAGGCACCGATATCGCCGACAACTACAATGTGGCGCGCCTCCGAAAGCACGGCATTCAAGTCACGCTCGGCCATGACGCAAAGAATCTCGGTGATGCGCAAGTTGTCGTGATTTCTTCAGCGGTGAAGCCTGACAATCCAGAACTCGTTGAAGCGCGCGCGCGCTACCTGCCGGTGGTGCGCCGCGCCGAAATGCTGGCTGAGCTGATGCGCTTCAAGTCTTGCGTGGCGGTGGGCGGTACCCACGGCAAAACGACAACGACTTCGATCGTCGCATCCTTGCTGGACAGCGGAGGTTTTGATCCGACCGTCATCAACGGCGGCATCATCAACGCTTATGGAACCAATGCCCGCCTCGGCAAGGGCGACTGGATGGTGGTGGAATCCGATGAGTCCGACGGCACCTTCGTCAAACTGCCAGCCGATATAGTCATCGTCACCAATATCGATCCGGAACACCTGGACCACTACGGCACTTTCGAGAAAGCGAAGGAGGCTTTTCTCGCCTTTGTCGAGAATATTCCCTTCTACGGCTTTGCCGTGATGTGCATTGATCATCCGGTCGTGCAGGAACTGATGGGTCAGGTGCGGGACCGTCGCGTCATCACCTATGGCTACGGCGCACAGGCGGACTACCGGCTGATGGAGGTCACCTACAGCGACGGCGCCACGCGGTTCTCTGTGCGCGTGACAAACCGCGTCACGGCCACTTCAATCGACATAAAAGATCTCGCGCTGCGCATGCCAGGCGACCACAACGCCCTGAATGCGACGGCGGCCATCGTGGTAGCCCGCGAACTGGGCATGAGCGATGAAGACGTGCGTAAAGGCCTTGGTAATTTTGAAGGCGTGAAGCGCCGGTTCACCCGCACCGGCGAACACAACGGTGTAACGGTTTTTGATGACTATGGCCATCACCCCGTTGAGATTGCAGCAGTCCTGAAGGCAGCCCGCCGCGTGACCAAAGGCAAGGTCATCGCCGTCATGCAGCCGCACCGCTATACGAGACTTCATTCCCTGTTCAATGAATTCTGCGCCTGCTTCAATGACGCGGATTCGGTCGTCCTTGCCCCCGTCTATGCTGCCGGCGAGAATCCGATAGATGGCGCCACGCACCATGCATTGGCTGACGGAATTCACGACCGCGGCCACCGCTCTGTGTTCAAGATCGAGGAACCAAAGCAACTGGCACCCACCGTCAAGAAACTGGTTGAGCCTGGTGACATCGTCGTGTGCCTTGGCGCGGGCAACATTTCACAATGGGCCTATGCGCTCCCGCAGGAACTGGCGGCGCTGGATTGAGGTGACGAGCCATGAGCCTCAATGGAACTGAACTGCTCAAGCGGTTGCCGGAAGTGCGCGGTAGACTGGAAGCCGATGCGCTCTTGGCGGATCTCACCTGGTTTCGTGTAGGCGGCCCCGCCGAAGTTCTTTTTTCTCCCGCCGACGCCGATGATCTTTCCAACTTTCTCAAGAATACGTCCGCCGACATTCCGGTTTATGTGATCGGCGTCGGATCGAACCTGCTGGTCCGCGACGGAGGAGTTCCCGGCGTCGTCATACGGCTGGGTCGTGGCTTTTCGGGGCTTTCCGTCGAGGGCAATCATCGCATCCGCGTCGGTACGGCCGTGCCGGACGTGAAGGCGGCCCGCTTTGCGGCCGACAATGGTATAGATGGGTTAACCTTTCTGAGAGGTATCCCGGGCACGATCGGTGGTGCGCTTCGCATGAACGGCGGTGCCTATGGGGGCGAGACCAAGGATGTTCTTGTCGAAGCGCGTGCAGTCAACCGGCAAGGGGAATTCGGGACCTTGAGCAACGCGGACATGAAATACAGCTATCGCCATTGCGGTGCCCCCGGCGACCTGATCTTCGTCGACGCGGTGTTGCAGGGCAAGGCCGGAGACAAGGCGATGATCCTTGCCGCCATGGACAAGATCACAGAAAGCCGCGAGGCAAGCCAGCCCGTGAAAAGCCGCACCGGCGGCTCAACCTTCAAGAATCCTCCCGGCAACAAGTCCTGGCAACTCATCGACAAGGCGGGCATGCGCGGCTTCAGCGTGGGCCCTGCAAAGGTCTCGGAGATGCACTGCAATTTCCTGATCAATGAGGGTGGTGCTACTGCATCGCAGATCGAGGAACTTGGTGAAACAATCCGCGCCAAGGTCAAAGCCACATCCGGCATAGACCTGGAGTGGGAGATCAAGCGGATCGGCATTCCAGCGGAACAGGCTGCATGACGACTGCAAAACGCAATCCCAGCGAGACAACGGTTGCCGTGCTCATGGGCGGCTGGTCCGCCGAACGAAAGGTGTCCCTGTCATCGGGCGAGGCCTGCCATGGCGCTCTCAAGCGTGCGGGCTTCAACGCTATCATGGTGGATGTCAGGCGCGACACGATTTATAGCGTCTTGCAGGACATGAGGCCCGATGTCGCCTTCAACGCCTTGCACGGGAAGTGGGGCGAGGACGGGTGCGCCTCCGCGCTGCTGGAGACGATCGAGATTCCTTACACCCATTCGGGCGTGCTCGCCTCCGCCCTGGCCATGCACAAGGAAAAGTCGAAATTGATCTTCCGCGAAGCTGGCCTTCCGGTCGCCGAGAGCAAGCTTGTTGATATTGAAGTGGCGGCGGCTTCTCATCCCATGCCCTTGCCCTATGTGATTAAGCCGGTTGCTGAAGGCTCCAGCGTTGGCGTCCATATCGTCGACCACGCGCGCAACGGTCCCGCGGCAGCCATTCTCGAAGAG
>JAIBJH010000243.1 GCA_020029455.1 Hyphomicrobiales bacterium | reverse complement strand
CCATGGAACGCGGTCAAGGATCGCCTGCCGGGTGAAAGTGAAGCCTTCTGGCTAGCCGTGCGCGGCAACACCGAAAAGCTGTCCGATACAAAAATCTGGTCCGACATCATATCCGGTAGCGCGTACTTTCCCGCCTCACCCGAGGATGCTGAATTTCTGGCAACGGCCAAGAACCTTCTTCCGCCTGAACCCTGGGACAACACCACCTGGAAAGCGTGGACCGATGCCATCAAGTCCTCCACGGGCCGCAAGGGCAAAGAACTCTTCATGCCGCTCCGCCGCGCGCTCACCGGCCTCGACCACGGCCCAGAACTCGCAGTCCTTCTCCCCTTGATCGGGCGCGAGAAAGTTCTTCAGCGCCTTGGCTGAGAGGATGAAAGTCTCAGTCCTCATACCAACACGCAACAGGCCAGAGCTGTTACAGAAGGCGGTGGCAAGCGTTCTGGCGCAATCCTTCACTGACTTTGAACTCATCATCGTCAATGACGGCAACACCCCGCTTCCCGATTTCGCAGACCCACGCATTCGCACCCTGAACAGCAGCGAGGCGGGTGCGGTGCCTGCCCGCAACATGGGCGTTGGCGCGGCGAAGGGAGACGTCATCGCCTGGCTCGACGATGACGATCAATGGAGCGACCGGAACTTTCTCAGAAATGCTGTCGCTGTAATGCAGGGCGGCGCAGACTTTGTCTTTGGCGATGGGCGGTTTGTTTTTGCCGATGGCAGCCCACCGCAGGACTACTCACGTAACGCCGATGCCAAATCGTTGGAGCATGACAACACCATTCTGGTTTCTGCCATCGCCTATCGCGCCAGCCTCCATCAGAAGCTCGGAACGTTCGATGAGTCCCTGCCCTATTATTGGGACTGGGACTGGTATCTCCGCGTGGCGCGTTCTGGCGCAAAACTGCACCACAACGCCTGGCCCGTGGCGGACATTCTTATCCACCCCCAGAATATGTCGGGAGAGACCAACGCGCCGGCACGCCAGCAAAACCTCGACAGACTGGCCGAAAAGCACCAGCTTCCGCCGCTGAAACTCAAGACCCATCTCGATCTGACCTGAACTGTTAACACCCGCTTAACACTCTTGATGCAGCGGCCCATCCAAAGCTCAAAACCCGCATAACCCTTTAAAGGAATTTTTAGGCAAGCCCCCTAGCGTGACCACCTGTACATTTGTGTTGGGGAGTAACCATGCGTAAATCCACCCTTCTTGCCAGCGCTGCGGCGCTGATCTGCTTGACCTCGCAGGCCCACGCCTACCTCGACCCCGGCACGGGCTCCATCATCCTGCAGGCGACGATCGCCGCTGTGGCAAGTTCCCTCTTCGCCATCAAGATGTATTGGTTCAAGCTCAAGGAAATGTTCGGCATGAAGCGCGTTGCCGCTGACCAGACTGACGACGACAACGCCTGATGACCAAACCACTGTTGGACCAGGGTTCCTTCCGCGATCCCAGCGGCAGGGTCTATGAACTTGGCGGCGAAATCTTCCGCAGCGTTTCTGAGAAAGCGGCGGAACATTTCAACTTCGTCCGCGCATCCGGCCTGTTGGACAAGCTCGCACAGAGCGCCAGAGTGATCGCCACGGAGGAAGCGAACCGCTCCGTGCTCACCAAGGCCGGCGTTGATGCGCCCATGGTGCTGCGCCACGCCCGCGTGCCCTTCATCTCTTACCCTTACGAGTGGTCCTTCCCGCTTCTCAAGGCTGCGGCCCTGCAACACCTCAATGTGCAGATCGAAGCGCTGCGCGCCGGTGTCTCGCTATCAGATGCCACCGCCTACAATATTCAGTTCATTGGCCCGAAGCCTGTCTTCATCGACGTGCTCTCTTTCCGCAAATACAAGGAAGGCGAGATCTGGGCGGGTCACCGCCAGTTCTGCGAACAGTTTCTCAATCCGCTTCTACTCCGCGCCTTTTTCGGCATCACCCACAATAGCTGGTTCCGTGGCAACCTCGAAGGCATCGACACTCTGATGCTCGCCCGCATGATGCCCTGGTGGCGCAATTTCTCTTTCAACGTGCTGAGCCATGTCACCATGCAGGCTCGACTGCAGTCTGCTGCGATGGCAGACACGGTGAAGGGCACGTCAAAGGCGAAGAATGTCACGCTCTCTAAACTGAACTATGAGCGAATGCTGCTCAGCCTGCGCGACTGGATCAAGACGCTGCAGCCGAAGGACACCGGCTCAACCGTCTGGCAGCACTATGCCGAGAACACCACCTATCAATCCGAAGAACAGCAGGCCAAGCGCCGCTTCGTTTCTGACTTCGTGAAGAAGGCGAAAGCTAAAACGGTCTGGGACGTGGGCTGCAACACCGGCGATTATTCTGAAGTGGCCCTTGAAGCCGGCGCAGAGCGCGTCATCGGCTTTGACTTCGACCAGGGCGCGCTGGAACGCTCCTTCGCTCGCGCCCGTGCCAAAAAACTCAATTTTCTTCCACTCTTCCAGGATGGCGCCAACCCCTCGCCCGACCAGGGCTGGGCCAATGCCGAACGCAAGAGCGTGACGACCCGCGGCGGCGCCGATGCCATGCTGGCGCTCGCTTTCGAGCACCATCTCGCCATCGGCCGCAACATCCCGCTCGATCGCGTGGTCGACAGTCTTGTCAAGATGGCGCCCAAGGGCGTCATAGAATTCGTGCGCAAGGAAGACCCCACAGTGCAGCAACTGCTGGCGCTCCGCGAAGACATCTTCCCCGACTATCTGCCGAAAATTTTCGAGGCGGCGCTCAAGGCCCGCGCCCGCATCGTCAAGTCAGAAGTGGTGTCAGCCTCAGGCCGCACGCTCTATCTCTACGATAGAACGAAGTAGCCCCAATTCGTTATCCTGGCGAAAGCCGGGACCCACTGAGCAGCTTTCGCACGCAGGATGCCAGTTGAACATGTTCAATGGGTCGTGTCGCGGGCTTCGCCCTTGCACGGGATGACGAGCTTGTCCGACTCAAGCGAGATTCATTGGGGATTCAATTCGCGGCAAAAGAGGACTAAGTGAAAGACAAGTGAGTCGTCGGCGTTCCAACACATCAGCAAGGACATCATGGCGCGCTCATCCTTCTGGAAGCTCCCCTTCTACGTCTTCCTCCTGCCGCTCTTGCCGGTGCTGCGCATCTTCGCAGGCAATGTAGACTCCGTTGCCTGGCAAAGCGCAGCGCTCTCGGCCGCCATCTTTTTCGCGGCTTACCTCATTCTCCGGCAAGTCCTGGTGCTGCTGTTCTTCCGCCATCCGCTTGTTGATCCGCTGCTGGCCTGCGCCTTCTCGGGTATCTTCCTCGCCGTTTCCTTCATCGGCGACCGCATTCTCAACTGGTACTGGGCGATCACTTGGCTTGCCATTGCGTTGGCCCTCATCCGCTGGCCAAAGCGCATTGCCACCTTCAATACCTTCGTGCCCATCTTTATCGGCGCGCTGTGTCTGCAGAGCCTTTATTTGATTGCGGTCAATCCCGTCATGCAGGAGCGCTCAAGGATCAGGGAGGTTGTACAGAAAGCCTTTGGCGATACGCCCACTGCTACGGCTCCGATCGAAAAGCCGGATGTCTACTACATCATCTTCGACCGCTACGCCCGTCAGGACATGCTGCAGAATATCTACGGCTACGACAACACCGCCTTCCTCGCCGAACTGGAGAAGCGCGGCTTCATCGTGCCGCGTGAGGCCTATGCCAACTACCAACGCACCGCGGCCTCTGTCGTGTCATCACTCAATTTCGACTATCTCGACAAACTGCAGACGCCGCAGACGGAAGCCTCGGCAGATTGGGTGCCGCTCTACAGCGAGTTTCAGGATTTCCGCGCTGCCCGCGTATTCAAGTCCATGGGCTATGGCACGCATTTCTTCGGCACCTGGTGGGAACCCACGCGCCGCATGGCAACCGCTGACCAGAACCATAATTTCTACGAACTGCCCGAGGCGCTGCGCATCATTTACGAGTATTCGCTCGTCGTTGACGCCGCACGCCTTGTGGGGCTGCGCAAGCTTGATCCGCTGTGGTGGCAATGCGAACGCTCGAAACGCATGTTCGATGGGTTGGCTGCGCTCTCGGAAGATCCCGCGCCCACATTTGCCTTCGCCCACTTCCTCATTCCGCACCCGCCATTCGTCACGAGCCCCCATGGGCGTTGCATGGAAATCGCCGATGCTGCTGCACAAACCCGCGCGCAGAACTATTCAGGCCAGGTGCAATACACC
>JAIBJH010000242.1 GCA_020029455.1 Hyphomicrobiales bacterium | reverse complement strand
GAAGAAGTTTTTCAGTTTTTAACACATCTTGAAACCAGTTCACTCTCCCTCCCCCTTGTGGGGAGGGTATTCGCGTATTGCTGAAGTGTGCCCTCTCCAGTGGCCTAGCGGGCCATGGGAGAGGGTCCGCGAAGCGGGGGAGAGGGCAAATCTTTGCACCAGATTGCCCTCTCCCGCCCTTCGGGTACCATCCCCCAACGCTGTGCGTCGAGGGAGGGCAATTCAAATGCAATCCCCTGCCGCAAGAGGGGGAGGAGATTTGTTCAAAGTCAATCCTGCGCTCGTATCAGGCGACACTGCATCTCGGGTTTGCTTTCCGCGCATCATCGTCTAACTTCGCCCTGTTTCGAAGATGCACCGGTTCTCATCCATAGTACTCATTCTCTTCCTTGGCCTGTTTGCGGGCTGGTTCAGCGCCAGGCAGATGCTGGACCGGGCGGCGGGCAGCGCTTCCCTTCCCGCCAATAATTGGCGCGAAGTCAAGATCTCGGGCGACAGCCTGTGGAGCAGCTACCAGTCGGGGCACTATCTGTGGCGGGGAAAGCTGCAGCCGGCAACGGATGTCCGCCTGTTCCGCCGCGATGCCGATGATGACGGCAATGCATTGCGCTCCGATTGCACGACGCTGATCGAAGGCCAGTCGCCGCTAGCGCGCTGGTGGATGATCGGCGCGGACAATGGAAATGAGGTCAAGACAATTTCCTCCGGCACCATTATCCGCGAATATGACAATGCCTTCACGGTCACCGTCAGCCAGAACGCGGCGCCCGGAAACTGGCTGGGCCTTTCAGGCTCGCGTGACTATGTGATCTATCTGGCGCTCAACGATGCGAAAGACGAAGCGGCGAAAACCCCTTCCCTGCCGCGCGTAAAACGGTTGTGGTGCTGACGTGCGGTTGATCTTCTGGCTGTTCAGTGCTGCCCTCATCGCCGTGGTCACGCATCTTTCCTATGTGCTTTTCGTGCCGGCCGGAAATTTCAACGACCGGATTGACGCCGCACTGAAGGAGCAGAAGCTCAATCAGTTCACGATCCTTGACGGGAAGCTGCAGACCAAGCTGATGCCTTTTGTGTCGGAGACGGATCTCGTCATCCTTTGCAAGTATGACGTGTCGCAAGGGCCGGTGCGCCTTTCCATGCAGGTGCCGGACGGCTACTGGACACTCTCCGTTTACACCATGCATGGCCGCCAGGCCTATGCTCTCAATGACCGCCAGGCCGATGCGCGCGCCTTCAACGTCAGGCTGGTGAGGGCCCGCAGTCTCTTCGAGCAACTGACAAGCATCGGCGAGGATGATGCCAATTTTGAAGACATTGGCTGGAAGGTGGAACTTCCGGAAGACAAGGGCCTCGCCTTCCTGTGGATGCCGCACGCCGACAAATGGCGGCGCACGGAAGATCTGGCGGAACTTAGCAACAGCAGGTGCGAGAAGATACCGGAGGAATAGTATCGTCATCCCGTGCAAGCGAAGCGCGACACGGGACCCCTTGAAGCGATTCTATAGTGGAAATGATTCAATAGGCCCCGGCTTTCGCCGGGGTGACGAATTGATTTGATCTTTGCCGGTGGAGCGGAAAAGGAATCAGCTGGCGCGGTTGCGCAGCGTCTGGTCGTCGCCTGCGCGTTTATCCGGATTGCCATCCTGCGGCTGCGTCGCATCGAGCCGCTCGAAGCGCACGCCGGTGAAGAGAAGAATCCGCGCGCCTTCTCCGTGAAGTGATTTGCGCATCACGCTGCCTTGCCGCCGCTCGTCCAAGTTTATCACTGTTGCCATCGATCTTGCTCTATCCTTGCGCATCAGCGCTTCGTGATCTCGATTGCCTGATTAAGGCTGGTTATAGTTAACAAGTGACTAAGCCGCAAAAGTGGCAGTCAAGATCACTCTGCAATCTTCAACCCAGCACGACCTTCGCGGTCTTCCGCTTCGACAATCCAGATGTCGCTGTCGCTTTTCTTGCGGCGGTCGAGCCACTCCTTCGCTTCGGCCCATGTCATGGGCGAAGTGTTCGCCTTTTCGAAGTGGCGCTCGCCTTCTTCATCAACGGCAGGGCCTGGAGGCGGAGCGAGAATATCGTGGAAGCCATCAAGATGATTGATGACAACAAAGATGACGCCTGCTTCGTCATGGCCCTTGTGCAAAACCGCCGCGTTCTTTCCTTCCGTGGCAAGCCTTCTGATGAAAGCGTGAACCCAGATCACTGATTTGAGGCGCGGGGTCACGTAGCGTTTACTGCGCTGGCGCTTCTTCCTGCGCAGGCGTTAGCGTGCCGGTGAATTCGGCAGCCTGAGTGAGCTTTCGCGTATAGCGGATGTGCTCGAGCAGTTTCTTCGTCACCTGCCCCGTCAGGGCAAGGCTGTTGTCGCGTTCGTAAGCCTCGATTGCAAGCTTGGTACGGGGGCCGTTGACGCCATCGACAAGGCCCTGGAAATGGCCGGTTGCCAATAGTTCGCGCTGCACGTCTTCGACCAGCACTTCATATTTGAGCATGATGCTGCGCGATTGCTTTCCCGGCGCTGTTACGGTCATGCGCGTGGTGCCGGCCGCCAGTTCCTCGGCGGAGTATTCCTCCTGGCCGAGAAAGATGTTGTAAAGGATCATTGAACCGAGAGTGGCCGAAAGCACGGCAACAGCAATGGTCGAGGGCCGCAGGCGCGGCTCAACAATGCCCCTGACGGCAGATTTTCTTGACCTGGCCAATACGCAACCCTTGATAACGTCCCGGGCATACTGCCTCCTGCTGGTTAACAGCGGCTTTCGGCAGAACCCTCATGGTTAGCAAGCCGTGAATGCCATCCCGACATTTGCCGCAGGCCGTTTCACGGTGCCGCAAGGGCGGGCTGCTACGTTCCCTCGCAATAACACCACCACAGGTGAGCCATGGGGATGTTGAGAACAACTATCGTGCTGGGCGCCATTCTGGCGGCCATGCCTTCGCCACCTGAAGATCCTTCAATAAAGCAGGACCAGGGACCGGGGACATTCGGCTATGTCATGGCCGCAGCCGAGACTTTCACGGACGTCAAGGGTTTCTGCGCGCGACAGGCTTTCGTGTGTGAAACGGCGGGCCATTTCGCGCTCGTCGTCGAACGCAAGGCCAGATATTCAGCCAAGCTCGTCTATGAATGGGCCAACGAGGCGACCGCCGATGGCAAGGCATCTCCCCTTCCCGCCAATATGGCGCTGGTCGATCTTATCAACAGGGTTTGATTGGAATCTGGGGCGGAGACTGAAAGGCCGATCCCGCTCAAGTTTTCCCTCCCCCTTGTGGGGAGGTGACTGCGGGTTGAGGAATGGGGCCACAATCGCTATCTGAGCCATGATGGCCCAGAACTTTGCCCAGATCCTCGATGATTTCTCCTATCTCGATGAGTGGGAGGACCGCTACCGCCATGTGATCGAGCTGGGAAAGACCTTGCCCGATATGAATGAAGCGCTGAAGACGCCCGCCACAAAGGTTTCCGGCTGCGCCAGCCAGGTGTGGATTTATACAACGGCACGGCAGACTGACAAAGGTACCGCAATCTCTCTTGTGGGCGACAGCGACGCGCTGATCGTCAAGGGCCTCATGGCCATAGTTTTTGCCATGTTCGCGCCGCTCTCGGCACGGGAGATCGTGGAGCATGACGCGGCGGGAGAATTGGCAAAGCTCGGCCTTGCGGAACATCTGACGCCGCAGCGCTCCAACGGCCTTGTCTCCATGGTGAAGCGCATCAAGGCCGATGCGGCGGCTGCACTCAACCGCCAACGGATGTGATTCCCGGCCGGTAGTCCGCCAGGCTCCATTGCCCGATTTCAAATGGTCCCCGGTGCCGCAGCATCTGCTTGATGCCATAATGGCGGGCGAGCCTGTTCAGGGCGAGGGCCAAAATGGCCTTGGCCGAACGGCGCGGCAGTTCGAGATGAAGCTCGGCTTGTTCAAGGCCCGCTGCAAGGCAGCACACATGATAGAGAATGCCGGAGAGTTCCGGCCCCACGGCGTCCAGCGCCTTGTGCAGGCGGTGGCGCGCCGCGAGCATGTTCTCAGTGAGACGCTCCATGGCGTTGTCGCTCATCTGCCAATGCCGGCCGCCGCTTGATCCGGCCATTTCAAATGAGGTGACGGTACGCTGGGAGAGGCCGGACATTTCAAAATCACGGCGCAACATCTCGCCGGCGGCAAACTGCTCGGTATCGAGATAGGGCTTGCCGCCCTTTTC
>JAIBJH010000241.1 GCA_020029455.1 Hyphomicrobiales bacterium | reverse complement strand
TCCTGCTGCTGTTCGCGCAAGTGCCAAGGCATCTCCTTGTACACATCCTCGAACATGGTGGCTGGATCGTGATAAGGGCCACCGCCATGAACGCCGAGCTTTTGCGCCTTCTTGTTGGCGGCATCGACCTCTGCCTCAACCTCCGCCGTCATCTCGGCGTGGCGCTTTTCATCCCACGCCTTCAGCATGATGAGATGCTGCTTCAGGCGCTCAATGGGGTCGCCAAGCGGCCAGTGCTGATATTCATCGCCGGGGCGGTAGCGGCTCGGATCGTCGCTCGTCGAATGCGCGGCGACGCGATAGGTGTAATGCTCGATGAGTGTGGGGCCATGATTTCCGCGGGCGCGGTCAGCAGCCCACTGCGAGACGGCGTAGACGGCGAGATAGTCGTTGCCATCGACGCGAATGCCGGGGATGCCGTAGCCTACGGCGCGCGAGGCGAAGGTCGCCTCCTCGCCGCCCGCCACGCCTTGGCTCGATGAAATTGCCCACTGATTATTGACGAGATTGAGGATGACAGGCGCGTGATAGACAGCAGCAAAAGTAAGCGCATGATGGAAATCACCTTCGGCAGAGGCACCTTCCCCGATCCAGGCAGCAGCGACTTTCGTGTCTTGCTTGTAGGCCGAAGCCATGGCCCAGCCGACGGCCTGCGGATATTGCGTGCCGAGATTGCCGGAGAGCGAGAAAAAGCCGGCTTCCTTGATCGAATACAGAACCGGAAGTTGCCGGCCCTTCAGCCGGTCGAGCGGGTTGGAATAGATTTGGCACATGAGATCGAAGATCGGCCAGTCCCTGGCAATCAGAAGGCCCTGCTGGCGATACGAGCAGAAGCACATGTCGTCGCGATTTAGCACCATGGCTTGTGCAACAGCGCAAGCCTCCTCGCCCGTGCATTTCATGTAGAAAGGCGTCTTGCCCTGGCGCTGCGCCTTGAACATGCGGTCGTCAAAGGCGCGAGTAAGCAACATGGCGCGCAAGGCCTTGACAAGCTCTGCGGGCTTCAGCGTCGGAGCCCACGGCCCTTGCGCCTTTCCCTGATCGTCCAGCACCCGCACAAGGCCATAGGCGAGGTCGCGGGTTGCAGATGCTGGCGCTTCGATTGGTGGACGTTGTGCTTCGCCCACTTTCGGCAGTTTGAGATAACTGAAGTCAGGAACATCACCGGGATGAAAACGCGATTCCGGGATGTGGAGGTTCAGAGCTGAGGCCTTTGTCATGGGCTTGGACCTTGTCTCTGACATGGGGAGCCCTCAAAGACGCTCGACGGCGATGGCCGTCGCTTCGCCGCCGCCGATGCAAATGGCAGCGACGCCACGGTTGAGTTTATTCCGTTTCAGGGCCGAAACAAGTGTCACGATGATGCGCGCGCCCGACGCGCCGATGGGATGGCCGAGGGCGCATGCGCCCCCATGGATGTTCACGGCCTCATGCGGCAGGCCCAACTCTTTCATGGCGATCATGGGTACGACCGCAAAGGCTTCGTTAATTTCCCAGAGGTCGACATTTGCCTTGGTCCAGTTCGCCTGTTGCAGAACGCGGCGGATGGCTTCGACAGGTGCTGACGTGAACAGCGCCGGCTCATCGGCGTGACGCGCCACTGCAATAATGCGCCAGTCGGCATCCAGGTTTCGGCGCTCCGCTTCCGTTGCTGTCGCGATGACGAGCGCTGCCGCACCGTCGGAAATCGAAGATGAATTCGCCGCTGTCACTGTTCCGTTGGGGCGGAAGGCGGGCTTGAGTTGCGGGATTTTCGTGATGTCCGCCTTCGCGGGCTGTTCGTCGAGGCGGATTTCGATGGGACCAGACTTCGCCTTGACTGTGACCGGAACGATTTCGTCGTCAAATGCACCATCCTTGCCTGCCTTTTTTGCGCGCGCAAGGGAAGCAACTGCATATTCATCCTGTGCCGCACGCGTGAACTGGTAGTGCTGCGCGGCATCTTCAGCGAATGTGCCCATGAGCCGGCCCTTCTCATAGGCATCTTCAAGGCCATCAAGGAACATGTGATCGATGACTTGACCGTGGCCGAGACGAAGTCCTGCGCGGGCCTTCGGCAAGAGATAGGGTGCGTTCGACATTGACTCCATGCCGCCTGCTACGAAGATGGAATTGGGGCGCGCGTGCAAGGCATCGAAAGCCATCATCACGGTTTGCATGCCGGAGCCACACATCTTGTTGACGGTGGTGGCCGGCACGGATTTCGGTACTCCCGCACCGAGAGAAGCCTGCCGCGCCGGCGCCTGACCCTGACCTGCAGGGAGCACACAGCCCATGAAAACTTCCGTCACATCGCCGCCGCCAATGTTGCTGCGTTCGAGTGCGGCCTTGATGGCGGCTGCACCCAGTTCAGGCGCTGGGAGAGAACTCAACTCGCCCTGAAACCCACCAAGCGGTGTGCGGGCGGCGCCGCAGATGACAATCTCACTCTTCATCTTCGCACCTCATTTCGATTTCGCAAGGAAGGCCGCGATGCGCTCCTGGGCGTCAGGCGTCTCCCAGGCGTTAGCCAATCTGGAGATGGTATCCTCAATCACGCTCATGTCGATAACGTGGCCCTGCGTGCGGAACAGGAATTTCGCAGCGGCGAGCGCCGGAGTTGCACATTGCAACACGGCCTCGAGTTCGGTTTCGATCGCGCTGTCGAAATCGGTCGCAATTTTCGATACGAGGCCAAGCGCCATTGCTTCAGCAACGTCGAACCTGCGGCCGGACATCATGTGGCGCGCGCCGCGTTCACCGATCTTCGCCATGACATAGGGACTGATCGTCGCCGGAATCAAGCCGAGGCGCGCTTCGGTCAGCGCGAATGTAGCTGCTTCGGATGCGATGACGCAGTCACAAGCCGCGATTAACCCGATGCCACCGCCGAAGACGGGACCGTGCACGCGCGCCAAGGTGAATTTTGGCGCCTCATTCAAGGCTTTAAGGACAAGGGCGAACTTGCGGGCTTCACTGACGCGTTCCTCGCGCGTTGCCGCAAATTGCGCCTGCATCCAGGCGAGGTCAGCGCCCGCGCTGAAGCTCTTTCCTTCTGCGGCGAGCACAATGGCGCACACCTGCGGGTCTCTCCCCAGTTCATTGATGGCGGCAAAGAGCTCGGTCATCATGGCGGCATCGATGGCGTTGTGCTTGCTGGCGCGCGCCATTGTGAGCCTCGCTACTCCGCGCCTGTCGGTTTCGATGTGCAAGGTGGATGGAGTCATGCAGCGCCCGCTTTCGAATGAAAATGCAAGCCCGCCGCGAAGCGCTCGGCCTCCGCCAGCTTGTTGCGATCGATGCCGGTTGCAAAGCCGCGCATGTCGAGATGATCGGCGACTTTTCCCGTCGCCACATTGCCTTTGGAACCGGGGGCAAAGGGACATCCTCCGAGACCTGCCGCCGAAGAATCGAAAACACGCAAACCCCGGTCCAGACATGTATCGATATTTTCGAGCGCGCGGCCACGCGTGTCGTGGAAATGGCCGGAAAGACGGTTCGGGGGTAAGACGGCGAGGACCGCGTCAAGCATGGCGCGGACAGTTTCCGGCGTGCCGTGGCCTATGGTATCGCCCAGCGAGATTTCATGGCAACCCATCTTCGCAAGAGCCTCAGCGACCGAGGCAGTCTGGCACGGTGGGATTGGTCCGTCGTAAGGGCAGTCGGTGACGCAGGAGACATAGCCGCGCACGGGCATGCGATCTTCTCTTGCCTTTTCACAAACCGGCTTGAAGCGCTCGAGGCTCTCAGAAATCGAGCAGTTGATGTTGGCTTGGCTGAAGCCTTCTGACGCAGAGGCGAAGATCGCAACCTCATCGGCCCGCGCGGCACGGGCGGCGTCATAACCTTTCTCGTTAGGCGTCAGCGCGGCATAGGCCACGCCTGAGTGGCGCTGGATTCCATCCATCACTTCGCGGCCATCTGCCATCTGTGGCACGCGCTTGGGATTAACGAAACTGGCAGCCTCGATGCGGCGGAATCCACAAACGGAGAGAAGATCGATCAGTTCGATCTTCCGCTGTGTCGGGACGAACAGAGCCTCATTCTGCAATCCATCGCGCGGGCCGACTTCGTAGATTTCGACACGCTCAGCCATGGCCTGCATCCTTCAGCTTCACCAGCACCGCGCCTTCAGCGACGCGATCTCCCTCCGTAGCCAAAATTGATTCTATCACACCATTGTGCGGAGCGAAAATCGTGTGCTCCATCTTCATGGCCTC
>JAIBJH010000049.1 GCA_020029455.1 Hyphomicrobiales bacterium | reverse complement strand
ACATGGCATGTATCGCAGTTTGACTGGCTTAATGGGCGCGCTGGCACTGGTGGCAGGCATGTCTGTGCCCGCCCAGGCCAAACTGGAGCTTTGCAATAACACGCAAAGCACGGTGGGCGTTGCCATTGGTTACAAGAACCAGGAAGGCTGGGCCACGGAAGGCTGGTGGAAGGCGGAACCGCAAAAATGCCTGACACTGCTCAAGACACCGCTCATTGCCCGCTATTACTATGTCTATGCCATCGACTATGACAAGGGCGGCAGTTGGGGTGGCAAGTCCATGATGTGCATCCGCGAGAAGATCTTCACCATCAAGGGTTTCGAAAAGTGCGAGGAGCGCGGTTATAAGAAGGTGGGCTTCTTCGAGGTTGATACCGGCGAGGAAGGCGATTGGACCGTTTCGCTTTCGGGCGAAAAGACAACGCCCGCACCGTAACCAAGCCGCCAAACACCGTGCACCGCAATCGCAAAGTCAAAATCCTGGCCACGCTCGGCCCGGCGTCTTCCACCCCTGAGATGATTGAAAAGCTATTCGTGGCAGGCGTTGATGTGTTCCGCATCAACATGAGCCATACGAACCATGAGCTGCTTAAGACCTTCTACGGCCATATCCGCCAAGTTGAAGCGAAGATGGGCCGGCCCATCGGAATCCTCGCCGATCTGCAGGGGCCAAAGATTCGCATCGGCACATTTGCCACCAAGGACGTCCGCATCGCGGCGGGCGATACCTTCATCTTCGACGCGGATCAAACACCGGGAGATGTCAGCCGCATCAATCTTCCCCATCCGGAAATTTTTGCCGCTGCGAAAGTGGGTGACAGCCTCCTCCTGAATGACGGCCGTTTACGTGTTGAGATCACCGAGGCGGGCAAGGACAAGATCGTATCAAAAGTGATCTATGGCGGTGAATTGTCCGACCGCAAGGGCGTCAACCTGCCGGACACGGTCATTCCCATTCCCGCCCTCACCGAGAAGGATCGCGCCGATCTTGAAGCTGCGGCAACGGTTGGCGTCGATTGGATTGCACTCTCTTTCGTGCAGCGGGCGGAAGATGTGGCGGAGGCCAAGAAGCTTGTGGCGGGCCGCGCATCCGTCATGGCCAAGATCGAGAAGCCATCGGCGCTCACTGTTCTGGATGACATTCTGAAGCAGGCCGATGGCATCATGGTGGCGCGCGGCGATCTTGGCGTGGAATTGCCGATTGAAGCCGTGCCTTCCCTGCAGAAACAGATTACCCGTGCGGCGCGGCGCTATGGCCGGCCGGTGGTGGTGGCAACGCAAATGCTGGAAAGCATGGTGACGGAACCGGTGCCCACGCGCGCCGAAGTGTCGGACGTGGCGACAGCAGTTTATGAAGGCGCCGATGCTGTGATGCTTTCGGCCGAAAGCGCCTCCGGGAAGTGGCCGGAGAAGGCCGTGCAGACCATGGACCGGGTGGCCCAGGAAGTTGAAAAAGACAGCCTCTATGGGAACATTATCCATGCCCAGCGCAGTGTGCCGGAGGCAACGGCGGCGGACGCCATTTCCGCCGCGGCCCGCACCATCGCCGAAACCCTCAAGCTTCCGGCAATTGTCTGCTACACAGGAACCGGCTCGACGGGGCTGCGCGTGGCCCGAGAGCGCCCAAACGTGCCGATCCTGGCGCTTACGCCCATTGCACATACGGCGCGAAAGCTCGCCCTGGTCTGGGGCACCCATTGCGTGCTGGTGCCTGATGCCCAGTCGATCGACGAGATGTTCAGCAATGCCGGCGAGGTCACCACGCGCGAGGGCTTCACCAAGCCTGGCGACCGCATCCTGATCACTGCGGGCGTTCCCATCGGAACCCCCGGTACCAGCAACATGCTACGCATCGCCACCATCGGACGCGACGGAAAAGGCATTTGAAATGAGAAAGGCCCTGATCGTGTGGGGTGGTTGGGACGGCCACGAGCCCGGCAAATGCGCCGAGATCTACAAGAGCTGGCTGACGGATGACGGCTTCGAGGTCACGGTCGCCACGGAGACCAAGGCTTTTGCCGATCCCGATCTTTCGCGCTTCGATCTTATTGTGCCGATCTACACCATGTCCAAAATCGAAAAGGATGAAGCGGCCAACCTTTGCAAAACCATTGAGGCAGGCACGGGGTTGGGCGGGCATCATGGCGGCATGGGTGATGCTTTCCGCGACTGCGTGGATTACCAGTTCATGGTGGGAGGGCAGTGGGTGGCGCACCCCGGCAACATTATCGACTATCATGTAGACATCGTGAAAGGCGATGATCCCATCACCAAGGGCGTCAGCCGCTTTCCCTACCGTTCCGAGCAGTACTACATGCATGTCGATCCATCGAACGAAGTGCTGGCGACAACCACCTTCGGTGGCGAGCATGCCTACTGGATCAACGGCGTGACCATGCCGGTGGTGTGGAAACGCAAACACGGCAAGGGCCGGGTGTTCTATTCATCGCTGGGCCATGTTGCATCGGAATTCCAGGTGCCGGAAATGGCAACGATGCTCCGGCGCGGCATCAACTGGGCGGCACGGAGCTAGACATGGCGCATAATATTTCTTCCATTGCCCATTGGGCGCTGAAAGTTGCAGATCTTGACCGCACACTTGAGTTCTACCGGGAGAAACTCGGATTCCAGGAGATGCTGCGGCTCACCCTCGATAATGGGCAGTTGTTGGTGTACTTGCGGATTACCGATACGCAGTTCGTGGAGCTCTTCCCCAATGGCAAAGGCAGCGAGGGCCCAGCGGAAGATGCCGTTGCGGTCAATCACATCTGCCTGCAGGTGCCGGACATCGACACAATGATCGCGCATCTGGAGGCGGAAGGCATTCCGATCTGGCGACCCAAGAAGCTTGGGCTTGACGGTAATTTGCAGTGCTGGGTGCGTGACCCTGACGGCAACCGCATCGAGTTCATGCAGATGCTGCCTGGAAATCTTCAGGAAAAGGCAATCGCTCGATTGACTTAGGCTAGAATTTTCTCGACCTCAGAAAGTTCTTCCGCAGAGAGCGGCTCGGACTTCAAAGCTGCTACGGCCTCTTCGATCTGCGCCACCTTGCTTGCTCCCATCAGCGCGGACGTCACTGCTGGCAGGCGCAGCACCCAAGCCAATGCCATCTGTGCCAGAGTCTGTCCCCGCTTCATTGCAATGCCATTGAGACGTGTTGCCATCTGAACGGCTGCAGGGCTGACCTTGTCCGGCGTCAGGAAGTGGCTCCTGGTGGCGCGGCTGCCCTTGGGAATGCCCTTCAGATATTTGTCTGTGAGCAATCCCTGCGCCAGTGGCGAAAAGACAATGGCACCCATGCCTTCATGGGCGATGGCATCAAACACGCCCTCCCGTTCCGGCTCACGCTGCAGCATGTTGTAGCGCGGTTGGTGGATCAGGCATGGTGTGCCGAGGCTGCGCAGAATTTGGGCGGCACGGCGGGTGGCTTCCGCCGGATAGTTGGAAATGCCGGCATAAAGCGCCCGGCCCGAACGCACGGCGAAATCCAGCGCTCCCATGGTTTCTTCCAGCGGCGTATCGGGATCGAAGCGGTGCGAATAGAAAATGTCGACGTAAGGGATGGCCATCCGCTTCAAGCTCTGGTCCAGCGAGGCGATCAGATATTTGCGGCTGCCCCATTCGCCATAGGGCCCTTCCCACATTTCAAATCCGGCCTTGGTGGAGATTATCAGTTCGTCGCGCCTTGCCTTGAAATCCAGTTTCAAAATCTTGCCGAGAGCAGTTTCAGCGCCGCCGGGAGGCGGGCCATAATTGTTGGCAAGATCGAAATGGGTGATGCCTAGCTCGAAGGCGCGGCGCAGCAGTTTGCGCTTCTCCTTAAGGTCATTGGCATCGCCGAAGCTGTGCCAGAGCCCCAAGGAAATGGCGGGCAGGAGAAGTCCCGAGCGGCCACAACGGTTGTAGAGCATTTTCAATCCCTCTTCCTCCCCCTTGTGGGGAGGGCTGGGGTGGGGGTCTGATGGTGCTTCAAGTTGCTTGCAAGCAGACAGTCCGAATTCAGAGCAACCCCCACCCTCAATCCCTCCCCACAAGGGGGAGGGAAAACAAAACTATTTCATCAGGCTGCGCGCTTCTTCAGGCCCCAAGGGCTTGGGTCGCGTGCAAGTCGACTTGATTTCGATGAACTTGCGCTTCTTGCCCGCCTCCATGACAGCCGTCATGACATCGACCACATGGGCGGCGCGGGAAATGTCGCAACGGATGTCCTTCCTCCCCATGATGCCCGCCGCCATGTCGGCAAGGCCCGCCGCGCGGTAGTTGGCCCAGAGCACATCCGTTTGGCTGTTGCCGGGTCCCCAATTCAGCTTGTTGAAGGGATGGTCCGTTGGCGCAAGGACTTCGGGCTTCTGGTCGCTGCCCGCCACCAGAACATCGCCTGCGAAGAAGTTGGGGTCGGGCACGAACATGGCGCCGGACTGGCCGTAGAGCTCCATGTTCTGATGCTTATGCGCCCATACATCCCAGGACAGTGACAGCGTGATGGTGGCGCCCTGCGCAAATTCCAGCAGCGCATGATAGGTCGTTGGCGTTGTCACCTTGATCTTTTCGCCGTTCCTCGGATTGCCGGGCTGGCTGTTGATCACGCGCTCTTTCCGGCCTGTGCCCGCCAGCGCCGCCACGCGCTTTACAGGTCCCAAGAGGTTCACAAGGTTGGTGATGTAATAGGGTCCCATGTCAAGGATGGGGCCGCCACCGGGCTTGAAGAAGAAATCCGGGTTCGGATGCCACATCTCCATGCCCGGCCCCATGAAATGGCATGTGCCGGAGACAACCTTGCCGATCTTGCCTTCGTCAATGGCCTTGCGCGCCAACTGATGCGATCCGCCAAGGAAGGTGTCCGGAGCTGCCGCCACGTGGAGCTTCTTTTTCTTGGCGAGCTTCTGCAGTTTCACAGCATCCTTGTAGGACAACGTCATCGGCTTTTCGGTGTAGACGTGCTTTCCTGCTTCCAGGATCTGCTTTGAGACCTGGAAATGCACATTGGGGACCGTGAGGTTCACCACAATGTCGATGTCCTTGTTCTTCAGCAGCTCCTTCACGGTCTGCGCCTTGACGCCGAACTCCTTGGCGCGCGCTTCCGCCGCCGCCATGTTGACGTCGGCGACGGCGCGCACTTCAATGCCTTTGAACAATTGGGCCAGTTTCAGATAGGCCCACGAGATATTGCCGCATCCGATGATGCCGACGCCCAACACTTTGCTCATATTCTTTATCCCTATTGCTTCGAAATGAAATCAAACGAGCGCTTGGCAAAGGACTTGAAATCCTTCGGATCATCGTGCTCAACGATGTAGTTCATGCAGCGCGTGTTCTTGAGGTTGGCGAAAACCGGCTTCCAGTCGATGGTGCCGGAGCCCACATCGGTCTGGCCGTGCTGGTCCAGGTTTTCACCCTTAGGCGCGTTGTCCTTGATGTGAACCGAGGTGATGCGGTCGCCATAGGCCTTGATCCATTTCACCGGATTCTGCTTGGCGAAGGCCACCCAGGCGATGTCGCATTCCCAGTCGAGCATGGGCCCGCCTTCGAAAATGCGTTCGTGTGGCGTCGAGCCGTCCTTGAGCTTAATGAATTCGAAGTCGTGGTTGTGCCAGCCGAAGCCATAACCCTCGTCACGCATCCATTTGCCGACTTCGCCGAGGCGCTTACCCCAGGCTTTCCAGCCCGTGCCGGTCTTGGGGCGCTGGTCCGGCGCAATGAAGGGGCAGTAGAGCGAGCGCATATTTAGCGCCCTGGCAACCTTCAACACACGCTTCTTCTCCTTCTCGAACATGTCGAGGGGAAAGAAATGGCCAGTCGGCATGGAAAGACCGTTCTTGTCGAGAAGTTCACGGAGCTTCTCCGGTTCGTCATAGATGCCGCCAAAGCCTTCCACTTCCGAGTATCCGCACTTGGCGAGATGTTCGATGATCGGCTCCCACGCCCCGAATTTGCGGGCGGAATAAAGCTGGAATGAAACGCGCTTAGGCATCAGTGAACTCCTCGAAGTCTTGCGGTTGTTGTTTGTGTTCTGTCTTTACAGGCGGTCGCCTGAGGCCTCGTCAAAGACCGATGCCAGGTTGATGCGGAAGCGCACGTCCACCTTTTGGCCCGGATCAAAATGCTGGTTTGATTCCACGCGCGCCGAGAGTTGTTGTCCCTCTACCTTGAGCCACACAAGGCTGTCGGAACCCATGGGTTCGACAATGTCGACGATAGCCTTGAAGGCTTCCGATGCACCATCTTCCTTCTCAGTATTGACGCGAATGTGTTCCGGCCTCACGCCGAGAACGGAGGCAGCCGGCTTCAGCGGCACCGCGGCTTCGTAGTCCTTCAGAGCAACCTTGCCGCTACCAAGCTTGAAAGTTGCTGTCTTGCCGCTGCCCTCGATCTTGCCCTTGAGAAAATTCATCGATGGCGAGCCAATGAAGCCCGCCACATAGAGGTTCTTCGGCTTGTTGTAGATGGTGAGCGGATCGTCAAGCTGCTGGATGGTGCCGCCCTTCATCACCGCGATGCGGTCCGCCAGAGTGAGCGCCTCGATCTGGTCGTGGGTTACGTAGATCATGGTGTTGCCGAGACGCTGGTGCAGGCGCTTGATTTCCACACGCAGTTCCGCACGCAGCTTGGCATCGAGGTTTGAAAGCGGTTCGTCGAACAGAAAGACATCGACATCACGCACAAGTGCGCGGCCAATGGCCACGCGCTGACGCTGGCCGCCCGAAAGCTGCGAGGGCTTGCGGGCGAGAAGCGGCTCTATCTGGAGTATCTCCGAGGCGCGCTTCACGCGCTTGGCGATTTCTTCCTTCGGCATGCCTGACACACGCAGACCGAAAGATAAGTTTCGCTCGACGGTCATCTGCGGATAGAGCGCATAGGACTGGAACACCATGCCGATGCCACGATCCTTCGGTTCTTCCCAGGTCACGTTCTTGCCCCGGATGAAGACCTGGCCTTCGGTTGGTTCCAGCAGTCCAGCGATGCAGTTCAAAAGGGTGGACTTGCCGCAGCCCGATGGGCCCAGGAGAACGATGAATTCACCATCTGCAATGTCGAGGTCCAGCGCCTTCAAAACCTGCAGCGCACCATAGCTCTGAGCAAGGCCTCTCACCGAAACGCTGGGTTTATCCATTTTGGCAGTTGCAGTCATTGCATCATCCCTTAACAGCGCCGGCCGCGATGCCGCGCACGAAATATTTGCCGGAGAGGAAGTAGATGGCGAGCGGAACGGCGCCAGTCAGAATTGTGGCTGCCATCTCCACGTTGTACTCCTTCACGCCGAAAGTAGAGGTGAAGATATTGTTGAGTTTCACCGTCATCGGATAGTTCGGCAGGCCAGCAAACACGACGCCAAAGAGGAAGTCGTTCCAGATGCCCGTCACTTGCAGGATTACCGCAACGGTCAGGATTGGCAGCGACATGGGCAGGAACACTTGGAGGAGGATGCGCCAGAAGCCCGCGCCATCGACGCGTGCAGCCTTGAAGAGCTCGACCGGAAGTGAAGCAAAGTAGTTCCGGAACAGCAAGGTCAGAATGGGCAGGCCAAAGACGGTGTGTACGAAAACCACTGCCGAAAGCGTCGAGTAGATGCCCATGTTCTTGGTGAGCAGCACCATCGGATAGAGCATCACCTGATAGGGTACGAAGGACCCAACGATAAGGATCGTAAAAAAACCTTCCGAAAACTTGAAAGGCCAGTTGGAAAGCGCATAGCCCGTGGTGATGGCAACGGCGATTGAAACGATGACGGAAGGAACCGTGATGATCACGGAGTTCCAAAAGTTTGGACTGATGCCCTTGCACTCGAGGCCGGTGCAGACTTCAAACCAGGCCCTGTACCACGGGTCATACCAATGCGTTCCCTCGGGATACACCAGTTGCGGCCAGAAAATGTTGCCATCGCGGATTGCCGCCAGATCCTTGAAGGAGGTGATGATCACGATGTAGAGCGGGAACAGGAAATACAGTGCCGTGATGACGAGAAATGCATAAACGCCAATGCGGGACGGCTCCAGCCAAAGCTTCGGTTTCGGGCCTGACGGTTCCATGATGGATATGTCGCTCATCGCTGCTGCCTGCCCCTGACAAATTCAACATAGACCCATGGTATAAGGATGATGGCCGAGGTCAGCAGCATCACTGTTGCAGCAGAAAGTCCCTGGCCGATGTTACCCGAGAAAAGATACTTGTAGACATACTGAGCGGGAACGGTTGTCGAAACTCCCGGGCCACCGTCAGTGAGGGCCACCACGAGGTCGTAGATGCGCACCGCGCCTGCAGCCACGATCACGAAGGTAGTGATCAGCACCGGACGCATCATGGGAATGACGATCTGGAGATAGGTGCGCCACTTCGGAATGCCATCCACGCGAGAGGCTTTCCATACTTCGTCGTCGATGCCGCGCAGTCCCGCCAGCATCAGGGCCATGACAAGGCCGGCGCCCTGCCAGACGCCGGCAATGACGACGCAGTAGATCGCCATGTTTCTGTCAGCGATCCAGTCGAATGAAAAGCTTGCCCAGCCCATCTGCCGCACGGATTTCTCGAGCCCGTAGGCAGGGCTGAAAATCCAGGCCCAGACGTGCCCTGTCACGATGAAGGAGAGGGCGAACGGGTAGAGGTAAATGGTGCGGAACAGGCCTTCGAGCCTGATTTTCTGATCCATGAACACGGCGAGGAAGAAGCCGGTGACCATGGAAATCGACGTGCCCAGCACCAGGTAAATCAAGCCATTTTTCCAGGCAATTTCCCAAATATCGACACTGAACAGGCGATAGTACTGTTTCAGGCCAACAAAGGTGAATACCGGATAGATCCGCGCATCAGACAGGGAATAGGTCATGGTCCACAGGCTGCAGCCGATAAAGGCAAACAGCACGATGAACATCATGGGAATGGAGGCGAACTTTGAGTGGAAATTCTTGTAGGGTGCGTTCCACACTCCGGCACCCAGAAGCAAGGCGATGAGACCAACACTCGCAAGCTTCCAGGCCATGTCGGCGGCCTCTTGCGATATCCAGGCGCCGCTGGAGTACCACGCGATCCAAGCAGCGCCCGCAGCGGCAAGAAAGGCAGCCATGACGGCAAGTTTTGGCCACTGCCCGCGGAATGGAATGTCTGCGATGTACTGGATGAGAACAAAGCCCAACGTCAGCATCATTGGCTGGAAGACGCCGATGCGTGCAAACGGCCAATCCAGGATGAGGCAGGCTGCCGCCAATGCGGCTACTGCAGCGGCAGCGCCCAGCCTGATGGGTTGCGAAAACAAATGCGTAAATGGCGGTTCGTGGCGAACTTCAGCCAGACCAATAGCCATGCTGGTCATTGTTGCCTGCCCTGCAAATCTCTGAGACGCGTTCCGGCGGGACATTTACCCGCCGGAACCATTTCAACTTCGAGAAACGCCGCTTAGTTACAGCGGAGGCGCGGCCTTGATGATCTCGACGAACTTCGCCTGAGCATCCGCGGGCGTCATTTCCGGCGCAGCAAAGAAGGCCGTGAACAGATCGTTGATCTGGTTCAAGGAGTCACGGTCGATCATCTGCACGTTGTTTGGGAACACCTTGGAGCCCTGGTCGAGGATCTCCAAGCCCTTCTTCATGCAGTCATTGGCCGCGGACAGGTCCACGTCCGGACGCATGGGGAGCGAGCCCTTCTTCAAATTGAAGGCAACCTGCACGGCCGGCTGGATCAGCGTGGACGCCATGCGAAGCTGCGCGGCGGTCACTTCCGGATCGGCATTCTTCGGGAAGTAGAACACGTCGCCGCCGGTATTCAGCACAGGCTCAATACCAAGGCCAGGCAAACAGTCATAGTCCTTGCCCGGTGTCATATTGGCGACCTGGAACTCGCCACCTGCCCAATCGCCCATGACGTTAGCGGCGGCCTTGCCGGTGATCACCAGAGCCACAGCTTCGTTCCATTGCTTGGTCATGTCGGCCGGATTCACCATCTTGCGGGCGTCATCCACAGCGGAAAAGACCTTCGCGAACTCTGGCCCACTTGCCAGGGCGAGGTCGCGGCCTTTGTAGACATTCACATAGTTGTCAACACCGGCGACGGCGACGATCAGGTCTTCAATCAGCAAACCGACCGGCCAACCTTGGGCCATGGACAGAGGCTGAATGCCTTTTTCCTTCAGCTTCGGCGCGGCAGCGACAAGATCACTCCAGTTCTTTGGCGGCTCGATGCCAGCGTCAGCGAAAACCTTGCGATTGGTCCACATCCACTGGGCCGAATGCAGGTTCACCGGCACGCACCAGACTTTGCCGTCAATCGTGCAGGACGCCATCTGCGTGGGCGGGCGAAGGATATCGTTCCACTTTTCCTTGGTGGCGAGTTCTGTCAGGTCCAGCATCAGGCCGGCCTTGATCAGCTCGTCGGCGTCCGTGCCGGGGTTGAGCTGTGTGGCGCCCATCGGATTGCCACCCAGAATACGCGAGATGATGATCGGGCGGGCCACATCGCCTGAACCGGCAATGGCGCCATCCACCCACTTGTCACCCGTGGCGTCTACAGCCTTGGCGAATTCGGCAACGGCGGCAGCTTCACCACCGGACGTCCACCAATGCGTTACTTCAATATCGGCGGCATTTACCGCGCTGACCGCAAAGAACGATGCGGACATGGCAAGACCAGCAATCAGTTTCTTGAAACCCATGACATTTCCTCCCTGTCTATATTTGGGTGAAGTCACGCTAACCGAGGATTTTGGATTTTGCAACGTTTCAAATTCGACTCTGTTCAATTGGGAAAATAGTGCACTGCACAATGATATTTCCCGGCTTGAAACGTTTCAGCAAAATGCCTAGCTTCTCGCGATGGCTTCCCAAGGCGATGCGCGACCCACACTCAAGACTCTCGCCGAAATCACCGGCTTGGGGATTTCGACGGTGAGTCAAGCGCTCCGAGATAGCCCTGCCATTGCGGAGGAAACACGGCGGCGCGTGCAGCTCGCGGCCCAGCAGGCGGGCTATCGGCCCAACCGCGCTGGCGTGCGTCTGCGTACCGGCCGCAGCAATGTGATCACCGTCATACTCAATGCACAAGATGCAGGATCCGGGTTCTTTGCCGATTTCGTTTATGGCGTTTCGAGCGGGCTTGCCGGCACGGCCTATCACCTGGTGATTACGCCCTATGACTATCACGACCAGATGGCGCCGGTGCGCTATGTGGTCGAAACAGCATCTGCGGATGGCGTCATCATCTCACGCATCATGCCCAATGATCCGCGGGTGAGATACATGGCGGAGAACGGCATGCCCTTCGCCACCCACGGCCGCACCGAGATGGGCATCTGCCATCCCTATCACGACTATGACAATGAGGCCTTTGCCTATGAGGCGGTGCGCCAGCTCGCGGCACGTGGCCGCCGGCGCATCGCTCTCGTGGCTCCGCCGCCAGATCTCAGCTACTTCCACCACACCCATGCGGGCTTTGAGCGTGCACTGCGCGACTTCAACCTCGAACAGTTTCCGCTCGCGACCTACTCCACCGATACGCCACTTGCCGAGATCGAAGCCGCGGGCCGGGATGCGGCGCGTCATCCGCACAGGCCCGACGGCATCGTAAGTGCGGCCACCTCGTCTGCCTTTGCTTTCGCGGCGGGCTTCAAGAATGCTGGCCTTGTCATCGCGCAGGATTTTGACGTGGCCACCAAGCACTCAAGCCCGATGATCAAGATTGCCATGCCCGAAATGATTTATGTCGAAGAGGACTTCAAAGCGGCAGGACGTGATCTGGCGGAGTTGCTCATCAAGTCCATCAATGGTCAGGCAGCCGAAACACTGCAGCATGTTGTTGGACCCGCAAACGGCACGGCCCGCTAACGCAATTGCATTTCAAGATCGAATGCGTTCTCCCGATGCGGTGTCAAACTTGAAGGCACGCTCAAGGTCGAAGGCAAGTTCGATAGGCGTATCGATCTGCTGGCGGAAAGAGCGGTCAACGCGCGCCACAAGAAGCTGATTGCCGAGCTTCACGGTGAGGAGCGTTTGATCGCCCGTTGGTTCAAGCGAATAGATCGTCGACTTGATATGGCTCTGACCTTTCTTGGCCACGGTGATATCTTCGGGCCGCACGCCGAGCGTGACATTGCCAGAACCCTTCACACCTTTGATTTTGGTCGCCGGCGCTTCAAAGCCGTTTTTGCCGATGGTTCCGGGTATGAGGTTCATGGGTGGTGAACCTATGAAACCTGCGACAAAGACATTGGCGGGATCGTTATAGACGTCATCGGGCGTGCCGATCTGCTGGATCTTGCCCTTGTTCATGATGACGATGCGGTCGGCCAGCGTCATGGCCTCGATCTGATCGTGAGTGACGTAGACGGTCGTGGTCTCCAGCCTGCGCTGAATGTGCTTGAGCTGGGCGCGCATGGAAAGCCTGAGCTTGGCATCGAGATTGGACAGCGGCTCATCCATGAGGAAAACCTGCGGATGGCGCACGATGGCGCGCGCCAAGGCGGCGCGCTGGCGCTGGCCGCCGGAGAGCGCCTTGGGCTTGCGCTCCAGAAGATCGCCAAGCTCCACCATGTTCGCCGCCTCGCGCACCATGGCATCCTGTTTCTGGCGCGGCACATTTCTCATGCGCAAGGGAAAGCGGATGTTCTCGTAGATCGACATGTTGGGATAGAGCGCATAGCTCTGGAAGACCATGGCGACGTCGCGATCCCGCGCATCAACGTCAGTCACGTCCTGGCCGTCGATCAATATGTTGCCACCAGTCTGTTCTTCCAACCCCGCGATCATGCGCATGGTGGTGGTCTTGCCGCAGCCCGAGGGGCCGAGAAAGACGATGAATTCCTTGTCGCGGATATCGAGGTCGACGGCGCTGACGCCGACGACGTCGCCCCAGCTTTTACTCACACCGCGCAACGTGATGGACGCCATGTTTCCTGCCTCGCGATCAGTATTGTGCTTTTTTGGCGTTTCCGGCAATGACGCGCCGCGATGCGCCCTGCCAAAATTC
>JAIBJH010000240.1 GCA_020029455.1 Hyphomicrobiales bacterium | reverse complement strand
CCCGCCTCGCAGAGTACTTTTCGCTGCCGCGCCGTCACTTCATCGCGGGAGCCGATGGCAATCAGGACCGGTTCTTCAACTGCGGGGGCAACGCGCAGCGGGCCGGGCAACACGTGCTCGGCAAGTGCGACGGCAAAGCCGCGTGAACAAACGGCCAATCTGTCCCGTCCTTCTGGAAAGCCTCGCGCCATGTCGGACATGACCTCACGCGACGTGACATCAGGAACATCTGAAGCAAATCCGCTGTCGCCGAACCGCTCGGCGACAAGAATCGGTTTGTCCACGCCGAAGCCGGCCACGGCTTCGTCCTTGACATAGCGGCCAATGTCCGGCGCGGCGGGAACCACAAGCAGCCGCTTGAAGCCGAATACTGACGCCACCGCCGCGGATTCCTGCGCCACATTTCCCTTCAGCCGTGAATCGATCTTCTTCAGGACGATGTCCGGTTGCCAGCCGCGAATCGCCTCGGCTGCACTGCGCACAACATCCGCCGCCTGCTCCGGCGCCATGTGCCGGGAATTGGTGCTTACCGAAAGTACTTGGGCTTCCGGATGCACATGCTTGCTAATCGCGCCCGGCTCAGTGAGGCAAATGGCGCGCGCGCCCCGGCATGAAAATGGCGAGGCGGTATCCAGCGCACCCGTCAGATCATCGGCAATGATGGCAATCCGCGTCATGTCTCCCAGCCTTTCACACCCACGGCATGGCAGGCCACACGATGGCCGAAGGCGATCTCACGCCATTCCGGCACGGCGGCTTTGCACTGATCACGCGCAATGGGACAACGCGTATGGAAGCGGCAGCCGGAAGGTGGATTCATGGGGCTTGGCACTTCACCCGTGAGGATTTGCCGTTTGCGCCTGCGCTCCACCACCGGGTCGGCCTCGGGCACTGCAGAAAGCAGCGCCTTGGTGTAGGGATGCCGGGGTTTGCTGAAGAGCGCGGTCTTATCCGCCAATTCCGCCAGCCGCCCGAGATACATGACGGCCACCCGGTCACTGATGTGCCGCACCACGGCAAGGTCATGGGCGATGAAAAGATAGGTGAGGCCATATTTATCCTGCAGGTCGCGCAGAAGATTGATGATCTGCGCCTGCACCGACACATCGAGCGCCGATATGGCCTCATCACAGACGATGAACTTCGGCCGGCATGCCAGGGCCCGGGCAATCGCCACGCGCTGCCGTTGACCGCCTGACAGTTCATGCGGATAGCGGTTGGCAAAACGCTCTGGCAAGCCAACATCTGACAGAATATCCGTCACACGCGCGCGTGCTTCGGCCTTGCTCTTGCCTGCATGCAGCATGATGGGCTCGGCTATGGCATCGCCCACCGTCATGCGAGGATTGAGCGTGGCGTAAGGATCCTGGAAAACGATCTGCAGGTCCTTGCGCAGCTTGCGCATGGCCTCATCATCAAGAGCCGCAATGTTGGCGCCGCTGTAGATGACGGAGCCTGAAGTCGGCTCGAACAGCCGGAGAATGGTGAAGCCCGCCGTGGACTTGCCGCAGCCGGATTCTCCCACGAGACTTAATGTTTCACCTTCCAGAATATCGAAGCTGACATCGTCGAGCGCATGCACGCGCGCCCGTGTTTGCCCGAATGCCCCAAGCCGCACATCGAAGTGCTTCACCAGATTGTCGATGCGCAGCAGGACGTCACTCTTCATGATGCCGGCGCTCCCGTGACGGCAAAGCAGGCCACGCGATGTGCCGCATCCTCGACCAAGCTTTCGAGTTTCGGTATCTGCGTTTCACAAACGCTCATCTTGCGCGCACAACGGGGCGCGAAGGGGCAGCCCTTCGGCCTGCGTCCCGGTTCGGGCGGCGTGCCGCCGATGGATGGCAGGTGTTTCTCCGCTTCACCACCTGGCGACAGCTTCGGAAGGGAGTTGAGAAGGCCGATCGTGTAAGGATGTTGCGGGCTGGAGTAAAGCGCGTCCACCGGCGCCTCTTCAACAATGGTCCCTGTATAGAGCACGATGATGCGGTCCACGAGGCCTGCGATCAGCGCCAGATCATGAGTGATCCAGATCACCGACATGCCGAGCTTTTCGCGGAGGTCCTTCACCAGTTCCACGATCTGCGACTGAATGGTGACATCGAGCGCCGTTGTCGGTTCATCCGCAATCAGCAATGGAGGCTCACAGGCAAGACCCATGGCAATCATCACGCGCTGGCGCATGCCGCCCGAAAGCTGATGAGGATAGTTGTCGAGCCGCGCTTCACCCCCAGGAATGCCGACAAGCCGCATGAGCTCCCCTGCCCGCTTGCGCGCTGCCGCCTTGTCCATGCCCTTGTGATGGATGAGCGGCTCCATGAGCTGTTCGCCGATCTTCATCACAGGGTTAAACGACGTCATCGGGTCCTGGAAGATGAAGCCGATACGGCCACCGCGCACCTGGCGCAGGTCCTCGCCCTCCAGCGTGAACAGATTGCGGCTCTCGAACTCCGCTTCACCACCGCTGACCGCGATCTTGCGCGGCAGCAGGTTGAGCAGCGACATCATGGTGAGACTCTTGCCGCAGCCGGATTCGCCGACAACGCCAAGCGTCTCTCCCTTCGCCAGCTTGAAAGACACGCCATCCACGATGCGCGCCTTGCCATAGCGTGTGTCGATGTCGATGGCCAGATTGCGGACATCGAGGATCGGGGCGTTCATTTGACGCCCCTTGGGTTCAAGGCGTCGTTGAGGCCATCGCCGAGGAAACTGAAAGCCACAGTGGCAAGACCCAGCACAGCGGCGGGCGCGGCGAGCAGATGCGGATAGTGCTGCCACACGCGCAGGCCGTCGGAGATCATGTTGCCCCAGGAGGGGATGGGCGGCGTCACGCCAACGCCCAGGAAACTGAAAGCACTTTCCAGAACCATCGCGGTGCCGAGCCCCGCCGAGACGGCGACGATCAACGGCCCCAACGCGTTGGGTGCAATGTGCCGCCACATAATCTGGCGGGCGGGGAGGCCGATGGCCTTCGCCGCCGTGACATAGGGGCGGCTGCGGATCGACAGCACCTGCGCCCGCATGAGGCGCGCATAAGGCGGCCAGGTGATCAGCGCCATGGACCCGAACACAAGGATGAAATCGATCCACATGGTGTTGCGGTAGATGGGGTTGAGCGTTTCGAGATATTGCGTCTCCATCCAGCGGGCCAGTGGCGGCTTGATGGAGGTGTTGATGACGACCACCAGCAAGAGATTGGGGATCGACATGGTGACATCCGCCAGCCACATGATCAGCCGGTCGGTATTGCCGCCAATGTATCCCGCCAAAACGCCCAGCACCGAACCAATGATGACGGCAATGAAGGTAACGACGATTGCGACGAAGAAGGCGGTGCGCGCGCCATAGAGCACACGACTGAAGACGTCGCGTCCCAGATCATCGTTGTCCATCTGCAGCGCAATTTCGGTCATTTGCTCACCTGCGCATCGGCGGCGCGCGGGTCGAGCAGCGGATAAACGAGGTCCACCAGCAGGTTGGAGATCATCACCAGGAAGGAACCGATCAGCGTGATGGCCAAGACCACCGGAAAATCTGAATCGGTCAGCGCCTTGACGGTCAGGCGGCCAAGGCCTGGCAAGCCAAACACCAGCTCGACGAAAATGGCACCGTTGATGATGGTGATCATGATCAAGCCCAGTTGCGTGACGACCGGCGTCAGCACGGGGCGAAGTATGTGCTTGCCGACAAGTTGAAGGCGCGGCACGCCCTTGGCCCTCGCCGTGCGCACGAAATCCTCACTCAACACTTCAATCACCGCAGCGCGCGTTTGCCGCACGATAAGGGCGATGGGCTGAAAGGAAAGCACCATAAGCGGCAGGATGATCCGTGCATCGAACAGCCCGCCCCAGCCATAGGGAATGCTGGCATTGGGAAGGACAAGAATGAGCAGCACCATCAGGAGCGGCCCTGCTACATAGGCAGGAATGGCCCAGAGCAGAAGCGCCGAGCCCAGGATAAGATAGTCGAGTTTGGAATTCTGCTTCAGGGCGGCAATGACGCCCAGGGGAATGGCAACGAGCGCGGTCAAGGCGATGCTCATGACGCCCAGCGTCATCGAGATGGGCATGGCTGCGGTGATCATCCGCCAAACGGAACGGCCCGAAATAAGCGAATTGCCGAAATTGCCGTGCAGGAGGTTCCAGATATAGGAGCCGAATTGCGCGATGAAGGGTCTGTTGAGACCCGCCTGCTCGCGGATGGCCTCGATCTTCACCGGGTCATAGGCCACATCGCCCGGCGCGCGCAGGAAGATGAGCTTGATGGGATCGCCCGCGCCGTAATAGGCCAATGCGTAAACGCCCATCAGCACGACCAGCACTGTGGGAATCCACAAAAGCAACCGCATCAATGCATAGCGGATCATGGGCCATCGCCCTTTCAGTCAATGCAATGAGGGGCGGGGAGCCGCGAGCAGCCCCCGCCCGCACAATCTACGCAATCTCGATATTCCAGGGCGCGATGACTTGCCAGTCGAGATTCTTCTCCATGGCCTTCACATTGGCGAGTGCCCAGCGCGACATGGTCTGCTGGTACCACGGAATGAAGTTGTAGCCCTTCATGAAGATGGCCTGTGCTTTCAACGCCAGGTCCACGCGGGCCGGGTCATCCGCCGCCTTGGTCAGGGCCTCATCGATCAGCTTGTCCACCTCGGCGTTCTTGTAGCCGCCCATCTTGCCCTGGGCATTGCCCGAAGACGAGTGGATGGAACCAGCGAGATAGGACGCCGCATCCGGAACGCGGGTGCCCACGTCATCGCGGAAGATCTGGATGGCGTTCTGGTCAGGCCCGGCATACTGGTCCTGCTGCGGTTTCATGTCGACGGCGGTGATGCCAAGGTGCTGGCGCCACTGCTCTGCGATAAACTGTGCCGCCGCTTCATTGGCTGGAGAGGAAATGCCAACGAACATGATCTTCGGCAGTTTCTCCGGCCCGCCATAGGTGGACTCGGCCAGAAGTTGCTTTGCCGCGGCCGGATCGAACTTGTAGGCTTCGATGGCCCCACCGGCGCCCGGCACCGAGTTGATCACTTCATCCGTTTTCTTGTGCGGCCCATCCGGGAAGGAGGCCTTGATCAGACCGTCGCGGTCAATCGCCATGATGAGAGCCTGACGCACTTTCGGGTCTTCCATTGGCGCACGGGAAGAATTGATCCAGAAATGCTGGCTCGTCGGGATCGTAGGTCCTGAGGCGAATTCAGGGCCCAGGTCCTTCACGATTGTCGATGTCACCAGTTCCGTGTGGGCCTGGAACTCGCCCTGCTTGAGCAGTTCCGTGGCCGAAACTGCATCTTCGATGGAAGTAATCTCGATGCGTCCAATCTTCGGCTTGGGGCCAAAGAATTTCAGGTTCACATCGAAAGCGAACTTGCCGCCATCAATGTCCATCTCCGTCATCATGAATGGGCCGGAGGTGACACCGCCATTGGCAGGCAGCCAGAATTCCGGCTTCTCGTTACCGTCGTCGCCGCGCGCCTGCGAGGCCTTGACGATCGGCACAATGTGGTTGCCGAGCCGCATGAAGAAGATCGGGTCTGAAAGGCTAAGCGTCACCTCGAGAGTGGCGTCATCCTTGACCACGACACCGGCGAGTTCCTTGCCATTGCCGCCATTGACCTCAGCATAGCCAACAACACCGGCGAGAACCTGCGACACGCGCTGGTTCTTCGTATTGGGCATGGCCGCGAGCTCCCACGAACCCTTCACATCGGCGGCAGTGATCTTGGAGCCGTCCGAGAAAACCGCATTGCCCGAAATCTTGAATATCCACACCTTCTTGTCGTCAGAGCCGGTCCAGGACTCGAACACATAGGGATTGATCTTCCCTTCGGCGTCGAAATACATGGGTGAGGCCCACCAGATGGAATTCCAGCGGAACGGCGCGCCGCCGCCCCGCATCGGCGACCAGTCCTGATTAAAAGACGGATGGGCAACCTTGAGCACCTGCTCGCCGGCTGCATTCACATAACCCGTCATCAAGGGCAGCGCACTTGCACCGATGAATGCGCCTGCTCCCAGTTTCAGCGCGCCACGGCGCGAAATCTTTTTCTTTGCGGACATCGTTTTTCCTCCCACGAATGGCCAAGCATTTTTTTCCCGGACTCAGCCGGATGTCACAGCACATATTAAAGACGTAAAGTTGTCAATAGTTAAAACGTAATTCGCTGCTCGCAGTTTTATAACAAGATGTTATAAAACGTAATTATTAGACTTTCGTGATGATGATGTACTATTACAACTTGACAAGTAAACCCCTAGACCGCACCGTCACCAATATCAGCCAGCAAGATGGATGAAGGCAAATGGCATCTGCACTCAACAGCAAGAAAACCTTAATTTTCGGCGCGAGTTCCGGCATTGGCGCGGCGGTTGCCAGACGCTTCGGCGCGCTCGGCGCCGATGTCATCGTCCATTACAACAGCAACAAGGCGGGGGCCGAGCAGGTTGTGCGTGACATTAAAGCGAATGGCGGCAAGGCGCGGCTGCTCGCGGGCGATGTTTCCAGCCCCGAAGTTGCTGATCGCCTTGTGAAGGTCGCTGCCGACGCATTGGGCCGTCTCGACATCGTCATCAACAATGCCGGAACAATGTTTGGCCGCACTGCGATTGCCAAAGCGACAGACGAGCAATACCGTAACGTCATTGATCTCAATGTTGGCGGCGTGTTTTTTGCCTGCCGCCGCGCGGCGGCCATCCTGCAGGAACAGAAGTCCGGCACCATCATCAACACAACTTCGGTAGCCGCCCGCACCGGCGGTGGTGATGGCGCTGGCCTCTATGGTTCCGCCAAGGGATTTGTCAGCACCATCACGCGTGTGCTGGCGAAGGAACTGGCCCCCTTTGGCGTGCGCGTAAATGCCGTCGCGCCCGGTGTCATCGAAACGGATTTTCATCGCAAGAATTCGACGCCGGAACAACTAGCCGCCGCCGTGAAGGGCATTCCCCTGGGGCGGCTAGGCACTGCCGATGACTGCGTGGGCGCCTTTGAATTCCTCGCCGACGAAACCATGAGCGGCTATATCACAGGCCAGGTCATTGAGGTGAACGGTGGGCAGCTGATGCCATGAGCACATCCGCAATCGGAATCACGATGGGCGACCCCGCAGGCGTCGGCCCGGAAGTCATCTGCAAGGCCATCGCAGATCTTCCAGCCGGAGGGCGCGCAGGCATTATCGTTATTGGCTGTGCTGAAACCTTGAAACGCGCGGCGGAGGTATGTGGCCTTCCGGGCGAGGTGTTGAAGGATGTTCGCATCGAGAACGTGGACAGCCCCGGCGTGCCCCTGCCTTTCGGCAAGATGGACAAGGCCGGAGGCGAGGCCTGTTTCCGCTACATCAAGCGTGCCGTGGACATGGCGACGGCAGGAACGATCGGCTGCATTGTCACTGCTCCCATCAGCAAGGAAGCGCTGAACGCTGCAGGCCATCACCACGATGGCCACACCGGCATGCTGGCCGCCCTCACCGGCGCGAAATCCGTCTTCATGCTGCTGGCGGATGACCGCATGTCCACCATCCACGTCTCAACCCATGTGTCATTGAAAGATGCCATTGGCCGCGTGACGACCGAGCGTGTGCTCGCCACTATCCGTGCCGGGCACAGGCATTTCGC
>JAIBJH010000239.1 GCA_020029455.1 Hyphomicrobiales bacterium | reverse complement strand
CGCAAGCTGGCCCACGGCCTGCATCTTTTGGCTTTGCGCCAGCTGAACTTCGAGGGTCTTGCTTTCGGTCTTGTCGAGGGCAAAGGCGATGGTGGTGCCGGTCATGCCGGGGAATTGGGCGAAGGTCAGTTGCACCGCCTTGGCCTCGGTTCCCGACAGGAGCAGCTCCATTTCCGCAACGGCGGCCGCCGGGCCGCGCACCTTGGAAAGGCAGCGGGTGATTTCGGCGCTCATGATGCCGTCAAAGGCGCTCGCCAGATTGCCTTGCAGCTTAATGGTGGGTGAGACGGCAAGAAAGACGTCATTGGCCATTTCGATGCTGCCATCGACAGAGATGAGCGCCACGCCGACGGGAGAGGCAGCCATGATGGCGCGCAAGATCTCGGCCGGCGCCTGCCGCGAAACGGTCCTTTCCTTGCCTTCGCGCCTCAACACCATGCTGCGGCTCGGCATGGGATTGCCGTCTTTGTCGAAATCGGCGCGATGGACGATTTCCACTTGCAGGATGTCGCCCGACTTGCGGTGCAGCGCCAGCGGGAAGGACTCGATCCTCGTGCCGGACAGCACTGGCGCAAGGGAAGAAAGCTGGCGGGCATTGGACTCGCCCACAAGTTGGGCAAGCCGCATGGCCCCGCCCTGGGCTTCCACCAGATCAACACCGAGCCATTCGGCCAAAGTGGCGTTGACGTAATCAACCCGGCCGTCCGGAAGCGTCGAAAAAAATCCGGCCGGGGCATGGTCGAGATAGGTGATGATGAACTGCAGCCGCGAGAAGGCGCTTTCCTGATGCTTGCGATCAGAAGAGATGTCAGTCAGCCGCCAGAGTGTTTGGCCTTCGTGGGCCTCGCCTGGAATGGGAGCAACGGCAAGGCGGAACCAGCGGGCCTGGTCGGCGGCAGCGCCCGGCATGGATGATCCGGCGGGAACCCTAATGTCGCGCTTCAGGGGCGTGCCGGACTTGGCGGCCTGGCCCAACTGGTAGATGGGCTCGGCAAAATCCGGATAGCCGGCGAAGAGGACTTCAAAGCCGACAAGGCGAGATGCACCGGCCTGGGAAGCTAACTTGAGGAAGGCACCGTTCGAATATACGGCGCGGCTCTTGGCGTCAGTGACGACCGCGGCATCGCCAATGGCATCGAGCAAGCTGTCATAGAAATGGATGCGCTCGGCGCTTTGCGGAAAGCCGAAGAGGCCGCCGATCCAGCCCAGTATGGCGACAATACCCACCATGGCGAGGACAACGCCGCCCACCAACGGAACAACGTCGATCCTGTCGCTCAACATGAAGGCGCCGCCAGCGATTGCCACCAGCGCAAGCGCCATGGCAAGCGCCAGCGCTCCCCGTTGCATTTGCGGACCCACTCGCCGTGCCGCCATCACAGGTCCAGCCTCAAACATCCTCCACCCCGAATCATGGCCAGTATAAGCATCCGCACCCGCAGGTGAATCTGTCCAGTTGAGCCCATGGAGGAAATGGACAAGAGGCGGTGATGGCCGTATTGTCGATTTGCGGGGTCAGCGAGGAGGGAGCCAACATGCCGGATTTAACGCCTTATGTGCCGACATTGGTCATGGCAGCCATCGCCGCGGCCATCATCCTGGCAGGCATCATCATCTACAAGCTGCTGAACGGCAGCGTGAAGGGGCGCAGAGGCTCGCGCCTTGGCATCAGTGAATACCACGAAATCGACAAGACAAGGCGGCTGGTGCTGGTGCGCCGCGATGAAGTGGAGCACCTTCTGCTGATTGGCGGGGGGCAGGATATCGTAGTTGAAAGCGCGATCGGCGCGGCAATAAGCCAGCCTGCATCGGTTTCGCCTATGCCCATCCGGCCCGCCACATTCGCGCCGCGCCGGTCAACGCTGCGGCCTGTCGAACCTTCGCTCGATTCCGATCCGGCAGAACTGCGCTGAAGGCAGTCTTAAGGCGGCGCCCAGTGGAGGCCGCCCTTCGACCAGACGGCATTGACGCCCTTATCAGCGCCCTCCCCCAAATTGCGGGTGAGGATTTCCGTGTAGTTGCCGACAGCGGCAACCACTTTCACTTGCCAGTTTACTGACAAACCAAGGTTTGTGACGTCAGCATCTGCATCCGGGCTTTCCTCCAGATAGGCCTTGGCTGCGGCCTGTGTCAGCCCGTTTACAGCGGCGCGGATCAGCTGGAATTCCACTTCACGCACCACAAGAAACCATTGGTCGTCGCCTTGACGGACCATGGGCGCATAACTGGCGAGGCCAGAATTCTTCTCATGCAGAAATGGCACGACCCACATCAGGCCGTCTGCCGAGTCCTTTCCGGATTGCAAGGGCTCCGTCTGCATCAGCACATCGATCTCGCCTGATTGGAGAGCGATGATGCGCTCCTCCGGAGCAAGACTTACGAGATTTGTGTGCTTTGGATCGGCAAAGACGGCGGCAGCAATGGCGCGGCAGAGATCAACATAGGTTCCGCTCCAATTGAAATTTGCATCGCGCTGTGAGAAGCCGGATTTTGCTGGATCGAGTCCGCAAGTCACAACGCCGCTGGAGCGCACATCATCGAGGGTGCGAGCTTCAACTGCCACCGTCATGCTGGACAGGCAAAACAACAAGGCCAGAATTTTATTGCCCATGGCCCAAGGCAAGCGCGGGGCTCGACTTCCGTCAAGGCCCCACGCCTGAGGTGTTATTCCGTGGCTGGTTTCGGATTGCGCTCGGCCATGAAACGGTCGAACTCATCCTGGTCCTTGGCGCGCCGCAGCTTGGCAAGATATTCGCCGAAGGCCTTCTGCTCTTCTTCGAGCTTCCGGCGCTCCTCTTCGAGGCGCTCAAACTGAGCCTTGCGATAGTCATCGAAGGCTGCGTTGCCGCTCGACGACTGATGCCACTTGCCCTGCCAATGGCCGTGCCATTTCTGTGCCATGTCTTGTGGCGATTTATCCTTCCAAGGCGACGTGATCTCCGAAGAGCCGCGCCACAATTCACCCTTGAAGAGCTTCAGCCCTAAGGCCACCAGTCCCAGCGGCCAAAAGACAACGAAGCCGCCAACCACAATGGCGATTTCGGCCCATGACCAAGGCCTTTTTTTGATGCCGCCGCAACGCCTTGCACCATATTCGTGAGACATTGAATCAGCGGTCGTCGTGTTGTCTGGCATATTCAGTACCTCCTCCTGCAACAGACTGCAGATGGGGAAGCCCGGCGGCGTTTCAAGTCTTGAACTTTTCGGATTTTGCCCTAGCGATGGCGTCCACAATCATTTGCTCGGCCTCAGCGGCATCACCCCAGCCGACGACATTCACCCATTTGCCAGTTTCCAAATCCTTGTAGTGGGCGAAGAAATGCTCGATCTGCTGGCGAGTGATTTCCGGCAAGTCGCCAATGTTGCGCACGTTCTCGTAGCGGCGGGTGAGGCGCGGCACGGGCACTGCAACAATTTTTTCATCACCGCCCGCCTCGTCCTGCATTTTCAACACGCCGACGGGGCGTACCGCCATCACCGCGCCTGGAATGATGCCGCGCTGGTTTGCCACGAGCACGTCGATGGGATCGCCATCATCGGAGAGCGTGTGCGGAATGAAACCGTAATTTCCCGGGTAACGCATCGATGTATAGAGGAAGCGGTCCACCACGAGCGTTCCCGCCTTCTTGTCCATTTCATATTTGATGGGCTCGCCGCCAACCGGCACTTCGACCACAACATTCACTTCCTTGGGCGGATTGCGACCAATGGCGATGAAATCAAGATTCATCAGATGCTCCGATGTCAGTGCCGCGCATGCGCGCCGAAGGCGGCAGCCATGAGGCGCTTGGTGTAAGGATCGGCGGGATTGTCGATCACCTCGTCGGGCGAGCCCTGCTCCACCAGCTTGCCGTTCTTCATCACCATGATGTGGTCGGCCATGGCACGCACCACCGCAAGATCATGTGAAATGAAGAGATAGGACAGGTTGCAGAGAATTCATGGGGATAACGGCTACGCGTGGCAGGATCGAGGCCTACCTCCACCATGGCCTGTGCTGCTCTCTTGTCGCGCTGAGCCGAAGTGATCGACGGCTCATGGACAAGCAAGCCTTCCGAAATGATTTGGCCAGCGGTGAGGCGCGGGCTCAAGGAACCGAAGGGATCCTGCAGCACGATCTGCATTTCACGGCGCAGCGGCTGCATGGCGCGGGATTCCAAACCCGAAATGGCGCGACCATTGAAAACAACAGAGCCTTCGCCCGGCAGCAATTGCAGGATGGCGCGGGCGAGCGTGGATTTTCCCGAACCCGATTCACCGACAATGCCAATAGTCTGGCCCTGGCAGAGCGAGACGGAAACCCGATCCACAGCATTGATTTCGAATAGCGGTTCGCCGAACCAGCCGCCGCCCAGCCGGAAAGTGACGCGCATATCCTTGGCGGAGAGCAATAGGGGCGCGGACTTCGGCGGCGGTTCCTTGCGTCCGCTCGGCTCTGCATCGATTAGGGCCTTGGTATAGGCGTGTTTCGGTTTCTTGAAGATGGCCGATGTCTTGCCCTGTTCGACCACCTCGCCTTTGCGCATGACAACAACGCGGTCAGCGATGCGGCGCACAATGTTGAGATCATGGGTGATGAAGATGATGGCAAGGCCGATGCGCTTCTGCAGTTCCGCCATGAGGTCGAGGATTTCCGCCTGTATGGTGACGTCGAGCGCAGTCGTCGGCTCATCGGCTATCAGCACATCAGGATCATTGGCGAGGGCCATAGCGATCATCACACGCTGGCGCTGGCCGCCGGAAAGCTCATGCGGATAAGAGTCCATGCGGCGGCGGGCTTCCGGCACCTTCACCAGTTCCAGCATTTCCACGGCGTGGGCGCGGGCCTCGGACTTTGAAAGCCCGCGGTGCTGCATCAGCGGCTCCATGATCTGGCTACCCACGGTGTAGAGCGGATCGAGCGAAGTCATAGGTTCCTGGAAGATCATGGTGAGCTTGCGGCCACGGACCTGATTCAGAGTCTTCTTGTCCATGCCAATCAGGTTGCGGCCCGCATAATTGGCTTCGCCCAATGCGCTGCCATTGCGGGCGAGGAGACCCATGACCGCCATCATCATCTGACTCTTGCCTGAACCTGATTCACCGACGATAGCCAGGGTCTCGCCGCGCCCCACTTCGAGGGTAACGCCCTTCACAGCTTCCACTTCGCCGTCGAGTGTGGAGAAGGTCACCCGCACGTCTTTCAATGAAAGAACAGCTCCGGACATCTCAGCGGTCCTTCGGATCGAGGGCATCGCGCAGGCCGTCGCCGATGAAGTTCAGGGCGAAGAGCGTGGAGATGAGGAAGATGGAGGGATAGATCAAAAGCCAAGTGGCAGTGTCGATGTTCTTGGCGCCAGCCGAAATAAGCACGCCCCAGCTGGCCATGGGTTCCTGCACGCCGAGCCCCAGGAAGGAGAGAAAGCTTTCGAGAATGATGACCTGAGGCACCAGCAGTGTCATGTAGATGACGACGGGACCCAAGAGGTTCGGGATGATGTGGCGGAAGAGGATTCCCGTTGTACTGACGCCCAGTGCTTCTGCGGCTTGCACATATTCCTGGCGCTTGATGGACAGGGCCTGGCCCCTGACGATGCGCGCCATGTCGAGCCAGAGTACGGCGCCGACCGCAAGGAACATGAGGATGAAATTGCGGCCGAAGAAAACCACCAGCATGATGACAAAGAATGTGAAGGGCAGCGCATAGAGAATATCGACGATGCGCATCATCACCTCATCGGTCTTGCCGCCGATGAAGCCGGACGCTGAACCATAGATAACGCCGATCACCACGGCGACGAGCCCCGCGAGAAGGCCGATCGCCAGCGAAACGCGGCCCGCCATGAGCGTGCGGGTCAGGAGATCGCGGCCCACATTGTCGGTGCCAAAGTAGAAGTGGAGCTGCTGCACCTTGGCGCTGAACACCATCTTGAGGCCATCGGCGGATTTTTCGTCGACACGTGAATCCTCGAAGGTGTCGGAGCGGTCGATGTAGCGGGTGCTGCGCTCGTCGATGGGCCTTGCGCTTGTGAAGGTCATCACGGCGCGGTCACCATCAAGCTTCCAGCTTTCGAGGTTCATGCGGGCGCGCTTGGTGACATCGTCAATGGCCTTCTGAACCATGTCTTCCTTGGGATAGGGCGAGAAACTGGGTGGCGTTCTGACGTAGTCACCATAAATCGTTGTGAACTGATGCCCGGTGAGGCTGGGTCCGATGATGCAGGCGAGCGTCATGAGGACGAGATAGATGGCGCTCACCACGGCGGCCTTGTTCGCCTTGAGGCGCATCCAGGCATCGACCCAGAGGCTTCTTCCCTTGGCGACGATGACGGCTTCACTCATAGCGCACCCGGGGGTCGACAACGGCGTAGAGCAGATCGACAATCAGGTTGAAGAGGATGGTGAAAACGGCGATCACCACGACAGTGCCCATGACCAACGTATAGTCGCGGTTCAGCGCGGCTGCATAGAAGTACCGGCCGACACCTGGAATCTGGAAAATCGATTCCACCACGATGGAGCCCGTCATGAGGGCGGCGGCGGCGGGGCCAGCATAGGAGACGATGGGCAGAAGCGCGCCGCGCATGGCATGGCGGATCACGACGGAAAAGTCCGAGAGACCGAGAGCGCGCGCGGTGCGGATATGGTGACTGTTCAGCGCTTCGATCATGGAGCCGCGCATGAGGCGGGCGAATATCGCGATGAAGGGAAGCGAGAGCGTAATGATGGGGCCGATCTTGTTTATGAGTGCGCCGCCACCCCAACCAGCAACTGGCACAAGGAACAGCATCTGCGCAAAAATGAGCTGGTAGAATGGTGCTATGACGAATGTGGGTATGGTGCTGCCTGCAGTGGCAAGTGCGGTCACGCCGTAGTCGACCCCGCTGTTCTGGCGCAGCGCCGCCGCAACGCCCATGGCGCAACCGATGATAAGCGCCAGCACCAAAGCGGAAGCGCCGAGCTGCATTGTAGCTGGGGCCGAAATCACCACGCAGCAGGTTCTTCAGATAAGTGAAGAACTGCATCCAGAGCGGCTGATCGAGGCCGAAAGTGCGTTCCAGATTGGCCTTGATGACGGGAAGCAGTCCCTTTTCCTGATTGAAGGGGCCGCCCGGCGCCACGCGCATCAGGAAGAAAGAAATGGCGACGACGGCAAAAAGCGTTGGAATTGCCGTGAGCAACCTTCGGAATGTATAGCGCAGCATGGCCCTGCCCCAGTGGCACCGCCGCAGCCTATCGGCAACGGCGGTGCAACACAGTTTGCTGCTATTCTTTCCGGAGGAAGCGGGAGGGATGCACGTCCATGACGTTGTCTTCCCAGCCCTTGACGGACTTCATCACGATGGTGTGGAAGCCGTAGTAGAGAAGCGGTACCACACACAGATCACGGGCGACACCGATTGCCTCTGCCTCTGAGAGCTTCGTCATGCGGACATCGGCTGGTGACACGGCGGCTTCTGCCAGCAGCTTGTCGTAATCAGCATTGCTGTAGCCGCTGTAGTTGTTGCCGGTGCCAGTCTTGCACAAGTCGAGGAAGTTGGATGGATCCTTGTAGTCGGCAATCCAACCTGCGCGGGCGATGTCGAAATCGCCGTGCTGTTCCAAGTGTGCGTAGTGAGTCTTGGTGTCGGTGTTGAGAAGAGAGACTTCGATGCCCAGCGGCTTCAACTGTTCCTGGATGGCAACAGCCGTGTTCTTGTGGTTCTCCGAGGTGTTGTAGCGGATTTCCATCTTGAGCGGCTTGTCGGGGCCATAACCAAGTTCCGTCAGAATCTTTTTGGCTTCATCCTCGCGATCAAGCTGGGGCTTTTCGGCATATTCCGTAAGCTTCGTCTCGTAGCCGCTAATGCCCGGTGGCACGAAGCCATAGGCCGGTACCATGGTGTTGCTCCACACCTTGTCGGCCAGATAGTCTCGGTCAATGGCCATGGACACCGCATGACGGAGCTTCACATTCTCCCAGGGCGCCTTGTCGATCTTGAAGACATAGTAGTAGGTGCCGAGATAGGGCCCGATCCTCACCTGATCACCGAACTTGGCGCGCAGATCGGCCAGTTGCTCAGTCGGAATGTCATCGTTTGAATCGAGTTCGCCCACTTCAAGGCGCTTCATGGCGGTGGAACGGTCTTCCGTCGGGATGAAATTCACCGTGTCAATCTGAACATTGGCAGCGTCATAGAACTTTGGGTTCTTGACGACCTTGACGTGGTCATTGGGCACGAATTCAGCCAGCATGTAGGCGCCGTTCGAGACATAGTTGCCGGGCTTGACAAAATCCTTGCCAAATTTCTCCACATTGGCCTTGCTTACCGGGTAGGAAACCTGGTGGGTCAGCAATTCAGGGAAGTAAGGTGTTGCGGCATTGAGCGTCACCTCGAATGTTGAATCATCAATGGCCTTGACGCCCAGTTCATCGGGTTTCTTCTTGTTGGCTGTAATGTCTTCCGCATTGACGACGGGAGCCAGCATGTAAGCGTATTCGCTGGCCGTGGCGGGATCGACGGCGCGCTGCCAGGAGAAAACGAAATCACCGGCGGTAACGGGCGTGCCGTCAGACCAAGTGGCGCCCTGGCGCATCTTGAAGGTATAAACCTTGCCATCATCGGAAACCGTGTAGCTTTCGGCGGCGCCCGGTTGGAGGTTGGCTTTGGCGTCGTGGACCATCAATCCCATGAACAGGTCACGCAGAATATGAGCTTCGTAGACCGTTGAGGTCTTGTGCGGGTCGAGCGATTCCGGATCGGCGGAATTGCCGCGGTTGAAGACGACTTCGGCGAAGGCCAAGGTCG
>JAIBJH010000238.1 GCA_020029455.1 Hyphomicrobiales bacterium | reverse complement strand
GTGGCGCGGGCGAACTATCATGTTTCCTTTCCGGCACGTTTCCAATTGGTTGCAGCAATGAACCCGTGCAAATGCGGCATGGCGGGCGAGCCGGGGCACATCTGCCGCCAGGGGCCGCGCTGCGCAGCGGATTATCAGGCCCGGATATCCGGCCCCCTTCTCGACCGCATGGATATTCAGATCGAGCTTGCCGCCGTGAAGGCTTCCGATCTCACCTTGCCGCCGCCCAAGGAGAAGAGTGCTGATGTGGCTGCTCGCGTCGCCAAGGCGCGTGCCATCCAGAAACAGCGTTTTGAAGACCTTTCCCTGCCACACATCTCCACCAATGCGGAAGCTGATGGCAATGTTCTTGAGACCATTGCCGAGCTCGACGGCCCCTGCCGGTCGCTCATTGCCGATGCGGCAGATGCCATGAACCTTTCGGCCCGGGGCTATCACCGGGTGTTAAGAGTTGCGCGCACCATTGCTGATCTTGATGGCAGGCCACAGATTTCACGCATGAATTTGGCCGAGGCGCTGTCCTATCGCCAGAAGCCAGCCTCGCTGAGACAGGCGGCGTGAACAGCGCATCGGGCGAGCAGGTGGGAACCGCCTGCGAAGCGAAAGACGCGCCATTCAAAGTGCTACAGCAGCTTGTTGGCGGTCAATTGACCGCCGGCTGCTGTAGTCCATTTACCTTTCATTTACGGAAAATTGAATTGATCGAAGCAAGGCAATGCTAACGGGCTTATTGTGCCCAAACACCGCCAGCAAGTAGCGGCAAGGGCGTCAATGGCAAATCACGGAGCAGTGCAGGCGGGCCAGAAAGCCCCCGATCCGCGCAGCGGAACTGGAGCTGCTGATGCTTCCACCGTCAGGCTGTGGATTTCCATCATGCTGGCTGAGGTCGCCATCATGGTGGCCGCAACGCCGCTTGCCATCTGGCTTGCCGAATCACGACACTATGGAGCTGCCGCGACGGTTCTCATCAGCAGCACGCTCATTGCCGGCGGCCTGGTCTTTGCACTGTGGCGGAAACTGCATTTCGCCAAGGTCGTGAAGCTTGCGGAAGAACGGCGCCTTGCCGAACGCAGACGCCGGGAGGCGGAAGGGCAGGCACAGCAGAAGTCGCGGCAACTCGCCACCATGAGCCACGAGATCAGAACGCCGCTCAACGGCGTCATCGGCATGCTGGGGCTCATGCTGGAAACAGAACTTTCCGCCGAGCAGAAGAACTATGCCGACATCGCCCATGGCTCGGCGCGCAGCCTTCTTTCCTTCCTCGACGAAATTCTCGACACCGCGAAAAGCGAAGCACTTGCCGCGAGCCGCGGCGGGCCGTTCGAGCTTCATCCCTTCATCGAAAGCATCACCGAACTCATGGCGCCCCGCGCCCATGCCAAGGGCATTGATCTTTCCGCGCTGGTCCAGCCTGGCCTGCCAACCACGCTCGACATCGACCAGCAGAAGCTCAGGCAGGTCCTCTTCAACCTCATCGGCAATGCCATCAAGTTCACCGAAAAAGGCGGCGTTGAAATCACCGTCAGCAGGGCCGGAACGGCGGATCTGGCGATTACCATCCGGGACACCGGCATCGGCATGACGCCGGATGAACAGGCGCGCATCTTCGATGACTATGCCCAGGCCAATGAGCAGACATCGCGGCGCTTCGGCGGAACGGGCCTTGGCCTTGCCATCAGCAAAGGGCTGGCACAAACCATGGGTGGACGCCTTGAGGTACAAAGCGTCCGCGGAGAAGCCACGCGCTTCACCGCCGTCTTTCCCGATGTTCTGAAGCAGCCCGGCGAAGAACCTGTAAGACCTCTGGCTGGCCGGCATTTTGGCATTGCGGCGGAGGAAGGCATCGTCAGCCAGCATCTGTGCTACCGGCTGGTCGGGCTCGGCGCCACCGTCGAGAAAGTGACGGCCGAAACAGCTGCCGCGCGGGCGGCCTTTCTTTCCGGCCTCATTGCCGATCCACATTCAGGCAGGGCACTGGCGGCCGCACGCCGTGAAAATCGCAAACTTGCGCAGTTACCGCTCTGGGTCTTGCTTGCACCGGAAGAGCGCCGGGCCATGCGCGATGTTCTCGGCATGGCAAACACGGGTTATCTGGTGAAGCCACTGCGCTTCTCGAGTCTGGTAGCCCGCCTCACCCAAAGCGATCAGAACGTGGTTGCAGCTTCGGTGGAAGACCTTCGCGCCCTCAATCCTGCACAGCGCCGTGCGACCACGCTTCGCGTTCTTCTGGTTGATGACACGCCGGTCAATCTGCTTCTTGCCCGCACGCTGCTTGCCCGCGGCGGCCACGAGGTCGCCACCGCCATGTCGGGTGTCGGCATGATCAGCCTTCTTGAGCGCGGCGAAACCTTCGACTGCGTGCTGCTTGATGTGGAAATGCCCGGTCTTGACGGATACGAGACGGCCCGCAGGCTGCGCGATCTCGAGGCGGAACGGAATTGGCCGCGCATTCCTGTCATTGCGTTGACCGCCAATACGGCACCCGAGGACAAGGCAAGATGCCTCGCCTCGGGCATGGACGGACATCTCGCCAAGCCCTTCGACCAGCACGATCTTATGGAAATTCTGGGCGGCATCACCCGCCGCCGGGCCGCCTGACACCGGCTGTAACGCTGCTGTCGCATTCGTCTGCCATGAGCTAAACACCATGGCATGGCAGTATTGGACCAAACACATTTGAAGCTCAGGCTGGCGGCAAACGAGAGAGACGTGCTGGCGGCGCAGCGCTTGCGTTACCAGGTGTTCTATGAGGAACTCGGCGCAAAAGCCGACTTGCTCACGCGAGCTTCCGGACTTGATTGCGACCGCTTTGATGCGGTCTGCGATCACCTGCTGGTCATCGATGAAAACCCGCACGCCGATGCCGACCTTCGCGACGGAAAGCTGATCGGCACTTACAGGCTCTTGCGTCACGACGTGGCGCTGGCAAATGGCGGATTCTATTCGCAATCGGAATATGACCTCGCGCCGCTGCTGGAAAATCGTGCGAATTTGCGGCTTCTCGAAGTGGGACGGTCCTGCGTCGCCAGGGACTACCGCGGCACAGCCGTCGCAGAACTTCTCTGGCAGGGCATCTGGGATTATGTGCGAAAACATGGCCTTACTGCCATGATGGGATGCGCCAGCCTGCCCGGCACGGAACCCGACGTGCTTGCCGATGAATTGAGTTTTCTTGCACATCATGCGCGGCCTCCTGAAGAATGGCGCGTCAGGGCGCTTTCTCACCGCCATGTGCAAATGGCGCGCCGGCCCATTGAAGAGATCAACCAGCGCGCCGTGCTGCGCGGGCTTCCGACCCTCATCAAAGGCTATCTTCGTCTAGGCGCTTTTGTTGGCGATGGCGCAGTCATCGATTGGCAGTTCAACACCACCGATGTGCTGATCCTGCTCCCTGTGTCTCGCATCAACCCGAAGTACTTCGCCCATTACGGCGCGCCGGTTGCGGCATCAGAAGGCGGCAATCGCCGCGAGGTTGAGAATGTCGTTGGTGGTAGCTGACATGGAGGCGATCTGAACCGGCTTGGAAAGGCCGGTGAGCAGAGGCCCGACCACGGCAACGCCGCCCAATTGCTGCAGCATTTTGGTCGAGATCGAGGCGGAATGGGCGGCCGGCATCACCAGCACATTGGCGGGGCCTGACAATCGGCAGAAGGGGTAGAGCGCCATGGCCTCTTTCGAGAGCGCCACATCGGCAGACATCTCGCCGTCGAACTCGAAATCCACATTGCGGCCTTCGAGCACTTTAACAGCCTTCCTCACATATTCGGCGCGCTCGCCTTTGGGATAGCCGAAGGTGGAATAGGAGAGGAAGGCAACCCGCGGCTCATAGCCGAAGCGGCGCGCCACACCTGCAGCTTCCACCGCGATGGAAGCAAGCTCTTCCGAATTCGGCAGTTCATATATCGAGGTATCGGCGATGAAGACGGTGCGGCCGCCGACAAGCGCCATTGACACACCGATGACCGTGCGGCCCGGAAGTTCCACGACGGCGCGGCGCACGTTGTCGAGGGCCACGGAGAAATTGCGGGTAAGGCCCGTCACCATGGCATCTGCATCGCCCATGGCCACCATGCAAGCGCCGAAGACGTTGCGGTCCTGGTTGGCCATGCGCACGCAATCACGGAATAGGAAGCCTTCGCGCTGGAGGCGCTGGTAGAGATGGTTGGCATAGTCGGTGTTGCGCTCACTGATGCGGGCGTTGGTGACTTCGACATTTTCGTTGAGCTCGAGGCCCGATGCCTTG
>JAIBJH010000048.1 GCA_020029455.1 Hyphomicrobiales bacterium | reverse complement strand
TCTTCTCGCGCGCATCGCCTGCAAAACGGACTTCTTTGGCAGCCATTGGCTTTAATCCTCTGATTTAATCTGTGTACTGAACAAAAAAGACGCGCTCGGATTTACTCGAGAACGCCCATGATGTCGCTTTCCTTCATGATCAGCAGCTCGTCGCCGTCGATCTTGACTTCGGTGCCCGACCACTTGCCGAAGAGCACCTTGTCGCCCTTCTTGATGTCGATCGGAATGAGCTTGCCCGCTTCATCTCGGCCGCCGGGGCCGACGGCGATGACCTTGCCCTGCATGGGCTTTTCCTGGGCGGTCTCAGGGATGATGATGCCACCCTTGGTCTTGGTGTCTTCCTCGACGCGCTTGACCACTACCCGGTCGTGCAACGGACGGAATTTCATGCGATACGCTCCTAATATATTGTTTTCATTTGGAAAGCGGTGGAGTTCAAAAGGCCCCTTCCCGCCCTGCTAGCACTCAACCATGTGGAGTGCCAACAGCTGGTTGGGGAGATAGGAGCGGGCTCTGATAGAGTCAAGCCCCGCATACTCTTCACCCTCCCCCATACTCCGCCCCTCATGCTGAGGTGCGGCCCCAGACTTGCTCCGGGGGAGCGGGGTGGGGCCAACGCTCTCGCTCCCTGCCTCCACCCACCCCAGCCCCTCCCTTGAGGGGGAGGGGTGAAGGGGGCTTAAATTCTTTTCCTACACCTCTTGACGTCTATTCCTATTTTGGGTATATGGACGGTGTCCAGACCTGAAGGAGGGGACGATGTCGACAGCGTTTCCGCATTGCAGTCTGGAGAGCAAGGCCCGCGCCAGAAGGGTTAACGCCCCTTCTGTCCCGGGAGCTTCACCGCAGACCCTCTGCCACTATGGGCAGAGCGCCCCGGCGGTCCCGCGCCATGGCCGGCGCAAGCAGGCCAAGGCCCGGAATACCGCCGATCAGATAGGCTGGAGACTGAGATGGAGATACCTACCACGCGCTACAGGCGCCACGTCTCTATCCACTCCATGCGCTGCGGCGCGGCCAAAATCCTTGCGCCATTTGGAACCGGGTGTCCGGTCTTTCCTTGAACGTTCATCTACCCTGCCGGATGCCCGCAACCGGGCTTCCCCTCCATCCTTCCTTTTGAGGCCGCCCTGATGCGCCATTCCGACAAGTCAAAGTTCCCCACCCTTGCCTTCTTCATTGACCGGCATGGCAAAACACACACGCCTCCACCTCCGCCGCTCGTTGAAGGCTATCCACCTTGGCATCCACGGCCCAACGAACACCGGCGCGAGGTGGCGCTCAAGAAATGCCCGGTGCTGGCATGCCGCCGCGCCCATGCCTGCCGCGCGCCAATCATGAAGAAGTTCTGCTGCAAGACGCATATACGCGCGCCTGCATACCGCGCCGCGCTGGCCCTCAAGATCGGCCGCCTGATGAATGAGCACGCCAAGGAGCTGGGTCTCGGAAAAGTACCGCCTCCCGTTGAGAAAGGCGGCGGCATGAAAGGCCTGAAGCTCGCCCTCGACCAGCAGATGAAGGACAATGAGCACAAGTTGCTGCTCGAATGGCAGGAGAACTGGGTGAAGGAAATGAAAGCGAAAGAGGAGAGCAAGCGCAAGTGATCACAGAATCCCGCCCGTAAATAACCCATTCATAACCGCAATCTTGCCACAAGGCGCCACGATTACCGCCGGGACATTTGGGGGCGAATCTATCCATGAATCACGCCATTATTTGTGCATCCGTCGCGGCGCTTCTGCTCTCGGCCTGCACCACCAATCCATACACGGGCGAGAGCCAGGTCTCGAAGGGCTTGCTCGGTGCGGGCACAGGCGCGGCGGTCGGCGCGGCGGCGGGTGCGCTGCTTGGCGCCACCACTTCAGTCAAGACGCGCAAAGCGGCACTGATCGGCGCCGGCATCGGTGCATTGGCAGGTGGCGGAGTTGGCCTTTACATGGACAATCAGGAAGCAAAGCTGCGCGAGCGTTTGCGCGAGTCCGGCGTGTCGGTGACACGCGTGGGTGACAACATCGTCCTCAACATGCCCGACAACATCACCTTCGACACCGGCCAGGCCGACTTGAAGCCGCAGTTCTATGACACGCTCAATTCCGTGGCGCTGGTGTTCCAGGAATATGACCAGACGCTGATCGACGTGGTGGGTCATACGGACGAAGATGGCTCCGAAGATTACAACTATGATCTCTCGCGCCGGCGCGCTGCATCGGTTGCGCGCTACCTCACGGCCCAGCGGCTTGAACCCAACCGCTTCTCGGTGGAAGGCCGCGGCGAGCAAGAACCGATTGCTTCCAACAGGACGGCCGTCGGCAAAGCTCAGAATCGCCGCGTCGAAATTACCATTCTACCGCTGACGTAATCACCAAATTCGTCACCCCGGCAAAAGCCGGGGCCGATTGAATCGCCTCCGGATGCACTACAAAAGCTAAGCGGACTCAGGGGTCCCGTGTCGCGCTTCGCTTGCACGGGATGACGATTGAAGTCGTTGAGTTAAGACCGTAACAGCGAAGTCATGTCCGCCCGCTTCATTCTCACCTGCCCTGCCCAATCGCTTGATGCGGCGCAGGCGCTTGCGGATGACATTGAAAGCCACATCGCCATCGATGCCTTGGCCGTCGCCGTCAATGAAGTGGATGAAGAACGGGCGCTATGGAACACGGTCGCCTATTTCAGCGAGGAAGGCGCAGCCACTGCAGCGCGCGATGCGCTGAAGATTGCGGGCGACATCACGCCCCTGCCCGATGTTGATTGGGTGCGGCAGTCATTGCAGGGCCTTGCACCCGTCATTGCGGGACGCTTCCAGCTTTACGGCTCCCATGACCGCGCGCGCCGCCGGGCCGGCGGTTTCAGTTTTGAAATCGATGCAGGCACCGCTTTCGGCACGGGTCATCATGGCACCACGGCGGGCTGCCTCATAGTCTTCGACAGATTGCTGAAGCAGAAGCGGCCACGCCGCGTCTTCGATCTCGGCTGCGGAACTGGCGTGCTCGCCCTTGCTGCTGCACAGGCCACTGCAACAAAAGTGCTGGCAACCGACATTGATCCCGAAGCGGTGCGCGTCACCAAACTCAATGCATCACGCAACAGGTTGGCGCCGCGCATCCATGCCGTCACTGCGGTTGGCCTGCATCATCCCGCCATTCGTGCCGCTGCTCCATATGATCTGATCTTCGCCAATATCCTCGCCCGCCCGCTTGCCAGCTTGGCGCAGGGGCTGTCGCAGTTGCTCGCGCCCGGCGGCATCGTGATTCTTTCGGGCCTCACCCGCGAACAACTGCGCTGGATTGTGGCTTGCTACAGGGCGCGGGGACTGATTCCGGTGACCTCAATAAAAATCGAAAACTGGGTGGCCGTTGCCTTACAAAGGACAGGAATAAATGCAAAACGCCCGAAGCATGGCTTCGGGCGTTTCAATGTCAGTGCTGCAGCTCCCGGATGGGAACTGGATCAATGACGGGTTCCTTTTACCGGCCCCAGACAGCGCGGGAGATGTCGTGGCGCTTCAGGCCGATGTCGGCCAAGAGCCGGTCATCGAGCTGGCGGAGCTGGCGCTCGGCGTTGGAGCGGGCGAAGTAGCCCTTGATGGTGCCCATCAGGCCCGGACGGGCTTGGAGGGAATGGTTGCGAAGGGTTTCGCGGGTCAGGGTGATCGTGGTCATTTTCTTACTCCAGTCATTGCAGCAGGTTTGCACCTGCGAAAATCTTTGTGCGTTGCACAACGCATGAGCTGGATGTAGGGGGCCGGACCCTGGAAAACCAGCGCCACTCCCGAGGGAATCCATGCGCAATTTGCATGACTTCATTCATCTTCCGTTAAGGAAGGCAAAACCGGCCAAAAGGGCCATTATTTCATTGATTTGTCGCAGTATTCCTGCACACAATTTAGCCCGTCTGAGCCGCTGCCCAGAGATGTGGCAATGCCAGATTGGGTCAATTGCCAGGGCCACCTATGCAAATTCAGTATATTGTGCGGGGCCGCTTATGCTGCGCTGCAAAAAGAAATGCCCGGACTTGCCGGGCAGCTCCAGTTTGTCAAATGGTCGGAACGGTTGTTACGAAACGATAAGTTCGCCAGCCGATGTGCGGCCGGTGCGCTTGTCTGTCACGAGTTCAAAAGTGAGCTTTTGCCCATCCTTCAAGCCCTTCAGACCAGCGCGTTCCACCGCAGAGATGTGCACGAAAACATCCTTGCCGCCGTCGTCCGGCTGGATGAATCCGAAGCCCTTCTGCGTGTTAAACCATTTCACTGTGCCAGTGGCCATATAGGTAAGTCCTTGAGTGGTGTTGCATTTAGCTTGTGAGGGAGTGGTGAGACGACCGCACAAACCGTCTCGAAAGAAAGGGAGTGTGCGTGGTGCTAACTGCTCAGGCAGAGGGCGGCCCAGCATACGGCCAACTATCGATGTGCGACAATATGACAAGGATGGAGCCAGCTTGCAAGCGTTTTTGGGCCAGCTGTGATTCCGAGCGCGTTTGCGGCCTAACGCATTGGTCCGCTATTGAGTATTAACAATGCAAAGAGATGCCACTGTGATGTCCAAACGCCTTGCGGCTTTGCGCGCCGAATTGAAACGGCAGAAGCTCGATGGATTTATTGTTCCGCGTCAGGACGAATTCCAAGGCGAATATGTTGCGGCCTATGCCGAGCGCCTGAAATGGGTCACAGGCTTCAGTGGCTCATGGGGCGTTGCCGTTATCGGTCGGAAGACGGCGGCAATCTTCGTCGATGGCCGATACACCTTGCAGGTGAAGCATGAGGTGGATGGCAAGGCATTCCAATTCCATCACCTGATGACATCGCCGCCCACCGAGTGGATTGGAAAGTCGTTCACAAAGGGTGCGCGCATTGGCTACGATCCGCACATCCTCTCCGTTGCCGATGCCAAGCGTTATTCCACCGCATGCGAGAAAGCAAAGCTCAAGCTGATTCCAGTCAATCACAATCCGATTGACGCCATTTGGAAGGACCAGCCTCCGCGCCCTGCAAGCGCAATAGTGGACCACCCGCTGAAATATGCGGGGCAAAGTGTTGCGCAAAAACTCAAGAGCATCCGCAGCTCGCTGAAAGAAAAAGGCGCGGATGCCGTCATCATCGCCGATCCCACAAGCGTTGCCTGGGCCTTTAACCTGCGTGGGAACGACGTACCATTCACGCCGGTTGCGCTCTGCTATGCAATGGTCCCGGCGACCGGCAAAGCGCATCTGTTCGTTGACGGTAAGCGCCTCTCCACCGCATTGCAGAAATCAATCAAGACGCATGCGGCCTGCGGTGGCGCAAATGTCGATGGAGTGCTGACGTCTCTGGGTAAGCGCATAGCAAAGGTGATGCTGGACCCCATTGCTGCGCCCGATCATTTCCGGCTTGCGCTGCAGAAATCAGGCGCAAAGGTCATTGAAAATCCCGATCCATGCATGCTGCCCAAGGCGATGAAGAATAAGGCCGAGCAGCAGGGCGCGCGCAATGCGCAGCTTCGCGATGGGGCGGCGCTCAGCAATTTCCTGTGTTGGCTTGATGATGCCGCAGCATCCGGAAAGCTCACGGAAGGCGAAGCGGCGCGGAAGCTCCTCGCCTTCCGGCAGGAGAACAAAGAACTCCGGGATCTGTCATTCGAGTCGATTTCAGCGGCGGGGCCGAACTCCGCCCTGCCTCACTATCATGCACATGGCGAAGGACGCCGGCTGGCACTGAACAGCATCTATCTCATCGATTCCGGCGGGCAATATCCTGATGGCACCACAGATGTCACGCGCACGGTGATTGTCGGCAAACCGAGCGAGGAGATGTGCGACCGCTTCACCCGCGTGCTCAAGGGCATGATCGCTGTGTCACTGATCCAATTCCCGGAGGGGACAACGGGCGCCCATCTCGACGCGCTAGCGCGCGCCGCATTATGGAAAGTGGGCCTCGACTTCGATCACGGCACGGGCCATGGCATCGGCTCATACCTCTCGGTGCATGAGGGTCCGCAGCGCATCAGCAAGACAGGAAATGCACCACTCAAACCGGGCATGATCATTTCTAATGAGCCGGGCTACTACAAAACTAGATATTTCGGCATCCGCATCGAGAACCTGCTTCTCGTTACGGAGACGCAGAAGCTCAAAGGTGGCGAGCGCGCCATGCTAGGCTTCGAAACTCTGACCTTCACGCCCATTGACCGCCGCCTGATCGACACGAAGCTGCTCACCCGCGAAGAGCTGCATTGGATTGACGGCTATCACGCTGAGGTGTTGTCAAAGCTGCAAAGCCGCGTCAGTGCGGCAACGAAACCGTGGCTCAAAGATGCCTGTGCACCCTTCAACTGACGGCTCGCAGCAATGCGACAGTCGCCACACCTGCAGCGATTGTCACCAGCAACGGCAAGCGCAGCATGGCTGACGTAAATGCAACTGCAGCACCGGCCCACTCGATCCAGGTTCCCAGGAAAACGGATGGTGCGATCACAGCCATGAGAATCGCTGGTGGAACGGCATCCATGGCCGCCTTGGCCCGGCCCTTCACCTCGCGCCCGCGTAGAAAGAGATAGCCGGAAACACGCGTTGCATAGGTCGCAAGACCCATGGCCAGAATGGCAATGAGGAAGGCGGCATCGACGGAGAAAGCGTTCACGTTGCCTCCTCCTCGCGCCATGTGACAACGGCAAGCGCCATGCCGGCCACGCCACCGGCTATAATGTACCAGGCGCCAGGCAACCAGAGTTTGGCGAGGCAAGCCGTCACTGCGCTTGCCACAAGAATGGCGCCGGTGCGCGGCCCCTTCCAGAATCCCGCCAGCACGCCAATGAAAATGCCTGCAAAGGCAAAATCCAAACCATAGCGAGCGCCATCACCCAGCAAGTTGCCGACACTTGCTCCAATGCCACTGAACAACACCCAGTTAGGCCAGAGCGGGAAGGATGCGCCAAAGAAGTAGGCGGGCGTCAATTTCTGATGCTGGGCGCGCCGTTCCAGCAAAGCCCATGCCTCATCCGTCAACCAGAACAGCAGAACCGATGCCCGTGCTGGGGAGAAATGCGCAATTGAGCGCGAGATTGAGGCCGACATCAGAACATGCCTCAGAGCAACAGTGGCAATGGCGAAGGTCAGGAGCGAAAGCGGCGTTCCACTTTTCATGAGATCAAGGGCAACGAACTGCGCCGCGCCTGAATAGACGATGGCACTCATCAGAATGGCTTCCAGCGTTGAGAGACCCTGCCCGGCCGCAACCGCGCCCCAGATGGCGGCAATGGGTGCATAGGCAACCAGCAGCGGCGAGACATCGCCGAAACCACGCCAGAAATCTGTCCAGTATTGCTTGGCCATTAGGAGGGATTGCCGACGCGGCGGAACCATTCCGCTTCGTCGATCACTTCAACGCCGTGCTTCTCGGCCTCCTTCAATTTGGAACCCGCACCCGGTCCGGCAACCAGCAAGTCAGTTTTCTTCGAAACTGAACCTGACACTTTGGCGCCCAGCCGCTCGGCCATCGCCTTGGCTTCATCGCGGGTCATGCGCTCCAGCGCGCCGGTGAACACCACGGTCTTATCAGCGACAGGCGACGACCTGCTGACCGCTTCGAGCGGTTGTGGATGCACGTGCTTCAAGAGTGCATCGACCACTTCCACATTGTGCGGCTCATCGAAGAAATCGACGATGGCTTCAGCCACAATGTCACCGATGCCATCCAGCGACGTGAGCTCTTGCCAGGACTCGCCTGCCTGATCGCCGGCGGCAATCATCCGATCACGGAAATGCCCTGCACTGCCATAGGCGCGGGCCAGCACGCGGGCCGTGGTTTCGCCGACGTGGCGAATGCCTAAAGCGTAGATGAACCTGTCCAGCGCAACATTGCGGCGGGCGTTAATCGCGCCGAAAAGGTTCGTGACGCTCGATTCGCCCCATCCGTCACGGTCCTCCAATCTGGAGTCACTCTTCTTGTCGCGAGATTCCAGAGTGAAGATGTCCTGCGGGTAGGTAATGAGGCCGCCGCTTGCGAACTCCTCAATGATCTTGTCGCCGAGTCCTTCGATGTCGAGCGCGGAACGGGAAGCAAAGTGCTTGAGGCGTTCGATGCGCTGGGCGGCGCAGATGAGGCCGCCGGTGCAACGGCGTACCGCGTCGGTCTTGCCGCTCGCCCGCTCCTCGCGCACAGCATGGCTTTTGCAGATCGGGCAGGTCGTCGGAAACTCATAGGGCTTTGCTCCGCGCGGCCGCTTCTCTGTAACCACGCTCACGATTTGCGGAATCACATCGCCCGCCCGCTGCACGATCACGGTGTCTCCCACGCGGATGTCCTTGCGGGCGATCTCGTCCTCATTGTGCAGAGTGGCATTGGAGACCACCACGCCGCCAACCGTCACAGGCTTGAGGCGCGCCACTGGCGTCAGGGCTCCTGTGCGGCCCACTTGGATGTCGATGGCTTCCAGGACTGTGGTGGCCTGCTCGGCCGAAAACTTGTGAGCCAGGCCCCAGCGCGGCGAACGCGACACAAAACCGAGGCGCGTCTGGTAGTCTAGGCTGTTCACCTTGTAGACAACGCCATCGATGTCATAGCCCAGCGTGGCGCGCTGGCTTTCGATCAGACGATAGTGAGCGAGCAACTCATCCACCGACTTGCAAAGCTTCATCAATGGGTTGACCCTGTGGCCCCAGTTGCCAAGGGCCTCCACCACGCCAAGCTGCGTATCAGCGGGCAGTTCCGGCGCCTCGCCCCAGGAATAGGCGAAGAAGCGCAAGGGCCGGGAAGCGGTGATCTTCACATCCTGCTGACGAAGTGAGCCTGCCGCCGCATTGCGCGGATTGGCAAAGACCTTCTCACCCGCCTTCTCTTGTCTGGCATTCATGGCGGCAAAGTCTGCCTTGTCCATGTAGATTTCGCCGCGCACCTCGATCACCTTCGGTACGTTCCCCTTGAGTTGATTGGGGATGTCCTTCACGGTGAGCGCATTGGCCGTGACGTTTTCGCCTTCCATGCCATCGCCGCGGGTTGCGGCCTCAACCAGCTTGCCGTCCTCGTAACGCAACGAGAGTGAAAGCCCGTCGATCTTGGGTTCGGCAGTGACGGCCAATTCATCATTTTCGCCCAGATTCAGAAAGCGGCGGACGCGGCCAAGAAAGTCGCGCACATCCTCTTCATCAAAGGCGTTGGCCAGTGACAGCATGGGAACACGGTGCCGGACCTTGGCGAACTTTCCCGATGGCGTTGAGCCCACCCTTTGAGATGGAGACTCAGCGCCTGCCAGTGCGGGAAAGTGCTTCTCGATCTCGAGCAGTTCCTGGCGCAGCGCATCATAGGTGGCATCGGAGACAGTGGGCGCGTCCTCCTCATAATAGGAGGCATCATGCGCCGCGATTTCAGCTGCAAGCTCGGCATGGCGCTTGCGCGCGACAGCAATCGTTGCAGGCATCGTCGCAGCTGACATGGACTATCCCTGCCCTGCCAGCAGCGCATCGGCCTGGGCGCGGGCAGCGTCTGTGACGGTTGCACCGGACAACATGCGCGCCAATTCCTCCTTGCGGCTCTGGGCCGAGAGGGGCTGCACGCGCGTCACCATGCGTTTGGAGCCGACATCCTCCATCTTGGAAATCAGCAGATGCTGTGCTGCGCGAGCAGCCACTTGTGGCGAGTGGGTGACGGCGATCACCTGAAGGCCTTCCGCCAATCGCGCCAATCGCCTGCCGATGGCATCCGCCACCGCCCCGCCAACGCCTGTATCGATTTCATCGAAGATGAGCACGGGGGCTGAACCCTTTGCCGCGAGAACAACTTTCAGCGCCAGCATGAAGCGCGCCAGTTCGCCGCCGGAGGCAATCTTCATCAGGGGCTGCAATGGCGTTCCGGGATTGGTCGAGACCTGAAACTCGATCCTGTCGATGCCGTAAGCACCCGGTGCAGCAGCATCGGTTGCGACAAGCGTTTCGAACTTCGCCTTGTCGAGCTTGAGAGCGGGAAGCTCCGCCATTACCGCCTTGTCGAGTCGCTTGGCTGCCTTCTTCCGCGCAGCACTCAAGGCGTCCGCCGCCTGTTCAAATACTCGCCTCTTGTTGGCGGTGTCTTGCTCCAGTTGCGCGAGTTTCGCTCCGCCATCCGTCAGGGCCTTGAGATCGCCTTCCAGCCGTTGCCTCACCGAAGCCAAATCATCCACCGTACAACGATGCTTGCGTGCCGCCGCCCGCAAGGCAAAAAGGCGCTCCTCCGATTTCTCGAGATCCGAGGGATCAAAGGAGAATTGTTTCTTCGCACTATCAATGGTGCGCAAGGCTTCCGAGACTTCATGCAGCACGCGGTCAAGCGCACTGCAGGCCTCATCGAGCCTGCCGCCCGCGCCGTCCTTGCGACGCTCGAGCCTTCTCAGCGCCGCGTTCAAACGAGATTCGAGCGCCGAACCACCGTCGAGCACCTGTTCGGCTTCGTCGAGAGCCGAGACATATTGCTCGGACTGCATCATCAACTGGCGCTTCTCGGCAAGCAGCTGTTCCTCGTTTGGTTCGGGAACCAGTTCCGACAGCTCTTTCACCGCATGTTCAATGTAATCACGCTCGGCCTCGGCCCGCGCCATGGCTTCGCGATGTTCGGCCAGCGCTGTTGCGGCATCGCTGGCGGCTTTCCACAAGACGACAAGTTTCGCCGCCTCGGTTTCCAGTCCGCCAAAAGCATCGAGCAGATCGCGGTGGGCAGACGAATTGACAAGGGCACGGTCAGCGTGCTGACCATGCAGTTCAACCAGCATTGCCGAAAGCTGGCGCAGAACATTGATGCTCACGGGCTGGTCATTGATGGTGGCGCGGCTGGCGCCTTCCGCCGTCTGCACGCGCTTGACGACGATTTCACCCTCTGCGTCGATCTCCTGCTCCTTGAGGAATGCATGGGCCTGATGGCCGGTGGGAAGGCTGAATGCGGCGGTCACCGTCCCCTTGCCTTGACCGGTTCTGACAAGCGAAGAATCGCCCCGCGCTCCCAGGGCCAGGCCAAGCGAATCGAGCAGGATGGACTTGCCCGCACCTGTTTCGCCTGACAGCACGGAAAGCCCGGATTCCAATTGCAAATCCAGCTTCTCGATCAGAACAATGTCGCGGATGGAAAGGGCCGTGAGCATAACGCTGACTATAGCCTCAAGTTCCGAGAGTGCGCTACCGGATCAGCCGGAGAAGGGGTTGGCCCTCTTGAACGCCCTGGTGATCCAGGATTGCTGGTTGGCGACGGGCGCCTTGCCGTCGCTCGATACCAGGGCGTAGGCATCCTTGTACCAGTCACTGTTGGGATAATTGTGGCCCAGCACTGCCGCTGCGGTTTGCGCTTCCGAGACAACACCCAGAGCCATATAGCCTTCGGCGAGGCGGTAAAGCGCTTCCGGTGTCTGGCTGGATGACTGGTAGTCGGTCACCACCTTCTTGAAGCGGTTGATGCCGGCAAGATAGGAGCCCTTCTGCATGTAGAAGCGGCCCACTTCCATTTCCTTGGCGGCGAGATGGTCGCGCCCCACCAGTGCCTTGTTGCGCGCATCGGCGGCATAGGGCGAATTCGGGAAGCGCTCCGCCACTTCGTCGAGCGCCTCCACAGCCTTCTGAGTGCGCGATTGATCGCGGCGGACTTCCGAAATCTGTTCGTAGTTGGACAAGGCTCTCAAGTAATAGGCGTAAGGTGTGTCCTTGTGCCCTGGATGAAGCTGGATGAAACGCTCTGTGGCGTTGATTGCATCACCATAGGCATTGCTCTGGTAAGCGGCAAAGGCCTGCATGAGGATGGCCTTGGTTGCCCACTTCGAATAGGGATGCTGCCGCTCGACTTCGGCAAAGTTTTTCTGTGCCTTCTTGTAGCTGCCGGACTGAAGGTTGGACAGTCCCTCATTGTAGAGTTTTCCCACGGCTTGCTCATCCGCCTGTCCCAGGTCAGGCGCCAGTGCATTGCCCTTGGCATAGGAACTGCTTGAGGAGCTGCCGTCGCCGCCCAGCATGTCCTTCAAGAGGCTGCCTGCCGAACAACCGCTGAGCAGCACGGCAGCGCTGAGGAGAGCTGCAGCGAGATGAATCCTACGGCGCAAGCCCATATTTGACTGACTGATCGAATCCATAATCCAGCTTGCACTTCTAGCGATGGCGAACCTGCCTGTGAAGGGCATCCCACTGGCCTTTGAGAAGGCAAACCCGGCGGAAGTGTGGCCGCCGGGTTGCCTCGCGAAAACCGTTCAATTCAGTCTATTTAACCATGGGCCTGACGGCGCAGGAAGGCCGGAATAGCAAGCTGGTCGTCCTCATAGGTTTCTTCCTCGGCCATAGGATCAGGCGCCGGTTGCTGCGCAGGCCTTGCGGCCGCAGCGCGTGCTGCAATGGAAGGTTCGGCGCGGGCCGGCGCGGTTGTTCTTGCGGTCACTGTTTCCTCCTTGCCGCGGCCTAGACCGACAGAAGCCAGGCGCTCAAAAATGCCGGGCTTCTTGCGGCTGGCCTGGCTTGCGATGTTTTCAATGCGGCCTTGCTGGGCCGCGATTTGCTTTCTAGCGATGGGCGGAAATTCTTCAATCTGCGGCATGCGTGGAGATGACCGCTTAACCTGCACACGGGCCTGCTGAGCGGCGGGCGCAGCGTCCTCTTCATAGTCCCCGGCACCCCCCTCATCGGTGGCAGAGGAATGCGTTGCAGCCGCACGGGCCGCCATAGGAGCGGGCTTCAGAACCTTGACGGGCTCAGTCTGCCTGCCAGTGTAGCCAAATACCTGGCGGGCGGGCTCTTCGCTTTCTTCGGTGCGCCCCGCTTCCGATATCATTTCCTGAGAGAGGCCTGTCGCCACCACGGAGACGCGCATGGTGCCTTCCAGCGTATCGTCGAATGTGGCGCCGAGAATAATGTTGGCTTCGGGATCAACTTCCTCGCGGATGCGCGTGGCAGCTTCATCAACTTCATAAAGCGTCAGGTCTGGACCGCCGCTGATGGAGATCAGGAGACCGCGGGCGCCACGCATGGAGACATCATCCAGCAGCGGATTGGAGATAGCGGCTTCGGCGGCTTCAATGGCGCGCTTCTCGCCAGATGCTTCGCCCGTGCCCATCATGGCCTTTCCCATTTCGCTCATGATAGCGCGGACGTCGGCAAAGTCGAGGTTGATGA
>JAIBJH010000047.1 GCA_020029455.1 Hyphomicrobiales bacterium | reverse complement strand
TCGGGTTAAAAGTCGGGTCGGGAATTGGTTTGAGTTTTCCGGTACTGGTGATTTCTCCTGATTTTGCATTTTCGGTTTTACGAGGTCATGACGGCGGCGGCGCGCCACCCTTGCCGAGCATCTTTGCGTGAGTGCGCCCGGCAGCCAGAAGTTCACTCCCCGAGATTTCTCTCCCACGTCGTCTTCGTGATCTTCTCAAGACTATTGCTGGGAGAGGGATGGAAGCGGTGACCCACTTCTGGAATGTAGCGAGAAGTAGCATTTTCACCGCGCGGTGTCAAGGACTATTTTCAAGATATAGGTTTTTACTGCGAAATCCTGTACTTAAGGGATATGGCCAAATCCGCTCCAAGGGGCCGCTCCGGCAAATCTGTCAGCGAACTACTGCGCGGCTCCAAACTGCCTGAGCGTCAGCATCATCACGGCATGGGCGGAGGTGCCGCCGATATTGACAATCTTGTGGGGCACATCGGCGCGGAAGCGCAGTGCTTCGCCATGCTTCAGGATTTTCGTCTCGCCGCCGGTTGTCACTTCCAGTTCGCCCGTCACGAGATAGAGATGCTCGATGGTGCCCGGCGGATGGGGGGATGACTCCAGCACGCCCTTGGGCTTGGCGTGGAAATCATACCACTGGAAGAAATCGACGAGATTGAGAGGACCCGCGATGGCGAGGCGGCAAAGGCCGTCCTGGCTTTCCAGCATGGGAATACCGGACTTGCTCTGGTGATCGATGAAGAGTGACCTGGTTTCGCTGCGCAACACCTCGTCCACCGTAGTGTCCAGCGCGCGGGAGAGCTTCATAACCGTGGAAAGGGTTGGGTTGGTTTCGTTGCGCTCGATCTGCGAAATGATGGACTTTGCAACCCCCGAGTGTTCCGACAGGTCGCCGAGGGACATATTATAGGCCTTGCGCAGGCGCTGGATGGTGGCGCCGAGCTGGCCCCCGTCCTCCTCTCCGTTGCCGTTTGCCTTCCTGCGCGGCCGCGTTGACATCTGCCGTATCCTTCTATAGAACTCTTGTTCGTTATTCCGAACGAAACGCCGAACGCAGGCATATTTGGCCTGAAAATTGCAAAAAAGCAAGAAATATCGGGGTTTTGGCTAATATGGAACTGCCGGAAGGTAGTTCCGTTGTGACGAACGAGGGCCATTTTTAGGCTTATGGAGAAGGCAGATGCGCTATTTTCCGGTGTTTCTTGATCTGGCAAAGGCCAAGGTTGTGGTCGTTGGCGGCAACGAAGAGGCTTTGCGCAAGGTCAGGCTGCTGCTCAAGACCGATGCCCGCATCGAAGTCATTGCCCCCGAGATTCACGAAGAGCTTGCGGCCAATGGGCGAGTCGTCTGGCGCGCCAAGCATTATGCCGCCGAACATCTTGATGGGGCGCGCCTCGTCTATTCCGCCGATCCGGCATTCAACGCCCAGGTTTCCGCCGATGCGCAGGCCCGCGGCATTCCAGTCAACGCCGTGGACCAGGCAGACATTTCCACATTCCTGGTGCCGTCAATCGTTGACCGCGATCCCGTGGTGATCGCCATTGGCACTGAAGGTGCTGCTCCCGTGCTCGCCATGGGGCTTCGCGCCAAGATTGACGCCCTGCTCCCGGCACGTCTTGGTGCGCTGGCGGCCAAGGCGCAAACCCTGCGTGAAAAGATTGCGGGGCTGGTGCCCAAGGGCACGCGCCGCCGCGCCTTCTGGCAGGAATTCTTCTTCGGCGCCCCGCGTGATGCCTTTCTTTCCGATGATAATGTGGCCTTCGATCTCTCCCTGACGGATGCCATTTACGGGGCCAGGACCGTACACACGGGCCACATTTCGCTCGTCGGCACCGGTCCTGGCGACCCGGAACTTCTGACGCTCAAGGCGCAGCGCAAGCTGCAGGAAGCAGATGTCATCGTCTATGACCGCCTTGTCCCCGCCGCCATTCTCGAAATGGCGCGGCGCGATGCGGTGCGCATTGCTGTGTCAACACAGGCACACGACATCGAAGCCATTCTGGAGCGCGAGGCAAAGAGCGGCCTCAATGTTGTTTATCTGGTGCGGGGTAACCCCCAGAACACTCTTTCTGGCATTGCGGATGAAGTCGTGCCGGGCATCGAAGGCGAAGCTGCGGAAGCAAACGTACTTCCTTTTCCCCTCCGTGAAGACATCCGCGAGGCAGCCTTGAGGGCCGCATCATGAGCGAGATTGAAAAGGGCCAGGTGATGACTGCCAACCGTCTGCGCGATGGTGAGGTCGTGTTCCTCACTCGAGCCGGCGTGTGGGCCATGGCGATTGATGAAGCTGTTCTGGCGCAGGAGCCGCAAGCTGTTGCAGCACTCGAAGCGCGCGCCAAGGAAGATGAAAAGGCAACGCTCGTCACAGGCTCCTATCTCTTCGATGCCGAGCGGGTGAACGGCAAGATCCGCGCTTCGCATATCCGTGAGCGCATCCGGGCACAGGGGCCAACGGTGCGCCTCGATCTCGGCAAGCAGGCAGAAGGAACGGCAGGCAGCTTTGCCGCCGTAGAAGGTTAGTCCCATGTACCGCTATGATGAGTTTGACCTGAGTTTTGTGAAGCAGCGCACGGAGCAATTCCGCGATCAGGCGGAGCGCCGGCTTAAGGGCGAATTGACGGAAGACGAATTCCGCCCCTTGCGCCTGATGAACGGGCTCTATCTGCAGCTTCATGCCTACATGCTGCGCATCGCCATTCCCTATGGCACGCTGTCATCCAAGCAAATGCGCCGCCTCGCCTACATCGCCGACAAGTGGGACCGCGGCTATGGCCATTTCACCACGCGGCAGAACATCCAGTACAACTGGATCAAGCTGGAAGACACCGCCGACATCTTGGATGCGCTGGCGGAAGTTGAGATGCATGGCATCCAGACCTCCGGCAACTGCATTCGCAATGTAACGACCGATCATTGGGCGGGCGCTGCCGCCGATGAAATCGCGGACCCGCGCCCCGTTGGCGAGTTACTGCGGCAATGGTCATCGCTCCATCCGGAATTTTCCTTCCTGCCGCGCAAGTTCAAGATCGCGGTCACGGGCGCCCCCAATGACCGTGCTGCCGTGAAGGTGCATGACATCGGCCTTCGCCTGCACAAGAACGACAAGGGCGAGATTGGCTGGGAAGTTCTTGTTGGCGGTGGCCAGGGCCGCACGCCGATGATTGCCGTCATGGTGCGCGACTTCCTGCCTGAGAAGGAGCTGGTCCCCTATCTCGAGGCGATCATGCGCGTCTATAATCTCTATGGACGGCGCGACAACAAATACAAGGCGCGCATCAAGATCCTCGTGCATGAGCTGGGTGCGGAGAAGTTCCGCAGCGAAGTCGAGGCGGAATATGCCCGCCATCCGGCGCAGACCACGGAAGTCGACCAGAAGGAACTGGCGCGCATCGCCGAGTACTTTGCGCTGCCGCAGCTTGAGAAGCTGTCACGCTTTGCGCCTCATTTCGAGCAATCGAAACTGGACAACAAGGAATTTGCCCGCTGGGCCCGCAACAATCTCGCTGCACACAGCACGCAGGGCTACACCATCGTCAATATTTCGCTGAAGCCGGAAGGCGGTATTCCAGGCGATGCCACGGGCGAGCAGATGCGCGTCATGGCAGACCTCGCGGAACGTTATTCGCAAGACGAGCTTCGCGTCTCCCATGCCCAGAACATCGTTCTGCCCCATGTGAAGCTGGAAGATGCCTTCACCATCTGGCAGGAACTGCGGAAGCATGATCTTGCCGCCGCGAATTATGGCCTTGCCGGCGACATCATTGCCTGCCCCGGCCTTGACTATTGCGCGCTGGCAACTGCCCGTTCCATCCCGATTTCACAGGCGATCAGCCGTAAGTTTGCGGATCTCGACAAGCAGGAAAAGATCGGCCCCCTCAAGATCAATATCTCGGGCTGCATCAATGCCTGTGGCCATCATCATGTGGGTCATATCGGCATACTTGGCTTGGACAAGAAGGGCGAGGAATTCTACCAGATTACGCTCGGCGGCTCTTCCGGCGACAGCGCCTCGATCGGCACAATCCTTGGCCCCGGCTTTGCGGGCGAGGAAGTGCCGGATGCCATCGAAAAGATTCTCGACACCTATGTGAAGCTCAGGCAGCCGGGCGAGGAGTTCCTCGCCGCCTACCGCCGCCTTGGCCCCGCACCCTTCAAGGAGGCGCTCTATGCAGCTGCTTAGAAACAATGCCTTCGTGGCTGATGCCTGGGCAACGCTCGCGGATGATGCGCCGCTTGCCGAAGGCGCGCGCGCCATCGTGTCGTTCGCACGCCTTCAGAAGGAATGGGACACGCTCGCCAAGCACACGGGCCTTCTTGGCGTTGCGGTGCCGAACACGTTGCGAGCGGAAGAATTGGCGCCATACGTATCGCGCCTTGCGCTGATTGTCCTGGCTTTTCCTTCCTTCACCGATGGCCGCTCCTATTCGCTGGCGCGGCAATTACGACTTGATGGCTATCGTGGAGAGTTGCGCGCCACTGGCAATCTATTGCCAGACCAGCTGCAGTTCATGCTGCAGGTCGGCATCGACACGTTCGAAGTGTCGGAACGCTTTCCGCTTGAGATGTGGCAGAAGGCGGCGCGCCAGATGGCGCTCACCTATCAGCGTGGCTTCACGCATGCCGCAGACGAGCGCGAAGTCTGGTCGCAGCGCCACCAGGGCTTTGCCGCATGGGAAGAGCAGCCCCATGCTGGATAATACGCCAAAAGACCTTTTGTTAAATGACCTGGTGGAGAGCCACGCAGGCCTGGAAGGCCGTGAGCTGGTGGCTAACATCATCAAGGCAGCGCCCGGCAAGGTGGCGCTCCTCTCATCGTTCGGGGCGGAGTCAGCGGTGTTGCTGCACATGGTTTCGGAGATCGATCCCAACCTGCCGGTACTCTTTCTCGATACAGAAAAGCTCTTTCCGGAAACTCTGGCCTATGTCGAACAGCTGACGAAGGAACTTGGCCTCACGGATGTGCGCCATGTGAAGCCAGATCCGGACGACCTGGCGCGGCATGATCCGGCAGGCGATCTCCATCAGTTCAGCAAAGACAAGTGCTGCCACTATCGCAAGACTGTTCCAATGCGCGCCGCACAGAAGGAATTTGACATCCTGATTTCGGGCCGCAAGCGCTATCATGGCGCATCGCGCACCTCGCTGGATTTCATTTCGATGCAAGACGGCAAGATCAAGATTGAGCCGCTGGCTGCGTTCTCAGCATTGGATCTGCGCGCCTACATGCAGTCACACCATCTGCCTTCACATCCCCTGGCGCTGCAGGGCTATCGCTCAATCGGCTGCGTGCCTTGCACAACGGCTGGCGGCAGTGATGATGATCCACGTGCGGGCCGCTGGGCGGGCACAGAAAAGACAGAATGCGGCATTCACTTCTCGGCCAATGGTACAGTGATCCGCACGGAAATACGTCAAGCGGCGGGCGTCTAGTTTCAGCGGCAAGGGTGGGGCCATTATATGGACGTCTTCTGGGCTTTCGCGCTCGTCGGTTTTTTCGCGCAACTGATCGACGGTGCACTTGGCATGGGCTTTGGCGTCATTTCATCGTCAATTCTCTTGGGCCAAGGCATTGCGCCCGCCCTGGTTTCGGCAAGCGTCAACGCCGCCAAGATTCCAACGACCGGCACGGCTGCTTTTTCCCATTTCATCAATAAGAATCTCGAGAAGAGCACCGTCGTCGCGCTCTGTATTTTTGGCTCGCTGGGTGGGATCGTCGGCATGTCTGTGCTCACGAGCCTCAAAGGCCCGTGGCTCAACACCCTGGTGATGGGCTATCTCTACTTCATCGGCACACTGATCATCTGGCGCGGCGTTACCGGGCGGACGCCGCGGCTCCTTTCGTCGGCCTACAAGCGGCTGGTGGGATTTGTCGGCGGCCTGGTTGAGGGCATCGGCGGAAGCTGGGGGCCAATCGTCACCACAAGCATCCTGGGATCAGGTGCGGAGAGCCGCTATGCTATTGGCTCCAGCAATTTTTCGGAATTCGTCGTCAGCGTCGTCGTTTTTGCGGCCTATCTCATTGCATTTGCCATCGGCCATTGGGAAGGCGGCGCCGATTGGAAGGCCGTGGCCTATCCGGTGGCGGGACTTGTCATCGGCGGAGTGCCCGCTGCTCTTGCCGGAGGCTGGCTGGCACGGGTTGCGCCCAAACAGCCGCTCACCATTGCGGTCGGAATGCTGGCCGTCGGAATTGCCGTCTACAGGATGGTGACGGGCTGATCAGCCGGCAGCGGCCTGCTTGATATCTTCCAAGAGGTCGTTCACGTCTTCAAGGCCTACAGACAGGCGCAGCATGCCATCGGTGATGCCCATCATGGCGCGCGCCTCCGGCCCGATGTTGCGATGGGTGGTCGACGCTGGATGAGTCATCAGCGACTTGGCATCGCCGAGATTGTTTGAAATATCGACAAGACGCAGCTTGCGCAGAATGTCGAAGGCCTTGTCCTTGCCGCCCTTCACTTCGAAGGTCACCATGGTGCCGCCGCTCTTCATCTGCTTGCGGGCCAGCGCTGCCTGGGGATGGCTTTCGAGGAACGGATAGATCACGCGCGAGACACCCTTAAGCGCCTCAAGGTGCTCGGCAATGGCGTGGGCGGAGGCGCTTTGTGCATCAACGCGGATCTTCAATGTCTCCATGCCTTTCAGCAGCACCCAGGCATTAAAGGGCGAAAGTGATGGTCCGGTGTGGCGCAGCAAGGGCTTCAGCAATTCTTCCTTGAATTGCTTGGTTGACACAATCGCACCACCCAGCACCCTGCCCTGCCCGTCCATATGTTTTGTGCCGGAATAAACAATCACATCCGCACCATATTGCAGCGGCTTCTGCAGGATGGGCGTTGCAAAGATATTGTCCACCACGAAACAGGCCTTGGCGGCTTTGGCCAATTCGCCGACAGCGCCCATGTCGATGATCTCGAGTGTCGGGTTAGAGGGCGTTTCGAGGAATACGGCCTTGGTCTCCGGCCGGAATGCGGCCTTCCATGCCTTCAAGTCATTTCCATCCACCAGCGTATGGGTGATGCCGAAGCGCGGCAGGATGGCGGTGATGATCTGATAGCAGGAGCCGAATAGCGCCTTGGACGAGACAATGTGATCACCCGTCTTCAATTGGCAGGCCAGAGCGCCAAAAACCGCCGCCATGCCTGAAGCCACGCCATAGGCTGCTTCCGCACCTTCCAAAAGTGCTAGTCTCTCCTCGAACATGGTGACGGTCGGATTGCCATAGCGGCCATAAACATAGCCGCCGTCTGAGTTCGCGGTGTTGGAAAAGCGCGCTTCGGCGGTTTCGGGTGCGTCATAGACAAAGCCGGAGTTGAGATAGAGCGCTTCAGAGGTTTCACCATAGGGCGTGCGGTCAAGGCCGCCGCGCACCAGCTTTGTGGCATCTCCCCAAGTGGGTGAATTCCGGGTTCTGATCTTTTTGGTCATTGTTCTAATCGTCAGCTTTGTGTCCAGGGGAGGCCGGCATATTTCCAGCCATTGGTGTTGCTGCGATGGCCGCTGGCATCCTTCACGCCCTCGAAGCCTTGCGCAACATTCCAGCAATTGGAGAAGCCGGCATTGGTGAGCGCGGTCGCGGCCGAGGCCGAGCGCGCGCCGGACCTGCAAATCAGGAAGATTTCGGTGTCAGGAGCCAGGCCCATGGCCTTCACGTCATCGACGAACTTGGCGTTGATATCCATCATCGGGTAAACTTGCCACGCGACCCGGACCAAGCGGTCCACCTGCGGCAAGCCCACAAAGGTCCACTCCGGTTGAGTGCGAACGTCAATGAGCACTGCATTGGCATTTGCCTTCAGGCGGTCGAAAACTTCAGCGGGTGGCAGATCGCCGCGATACATAGATGGGGTCCTTATTATGTGGCCGCTTCATAGCGGAGACGCCATGTCATCGCAAAGGCTTTTGCCCGGCTGGATCAGGTGAATTGGCGGCCTTGGTGTTGAGGCCGGCTGGTCCTTTGTTAAGCAAGACGGTCTGCTAAGCTTGTCTCACAGAAACCGGAGACATTCATGGCCAAGACCGCCTTTCCTGTGCGCGCAGACGTTGTCATCATTGGCGGGGGCATTGTTGGATGTTCGATTGCCTATCACCTCACAAAGATCGGCATCAGGAACGTGGTGGTCCTGGAACGGAAGCAACTGACGTCCGGCACCACATGGCACGCGGCGGGATTGGTCGGGCAGTTGCGGGCCACCCGGAACCTCACGGAACTTGCCAAATACACGGCAGACCTGTTTGAGGGCCTTGAGAAGGAGACCGGGCAGGCCACGGGCTTCAAGCAGAACGGCTCCATCTCTCTTGCCCTCACCGACGGCCGCATGGAGGAGTTGCTGCGCGGGGCTTCCATGGCCAAGAATTTCGGTCTCGAGGTTGATGTGATCGGCCTCGATGAGATCAAGCGGCGCATCCCGCACTACAATCTCGACAACGTGAAAGGCGGCGTATTCCTTCCCAAGGATGGGCAGGTCAATCCCATCGACGTGACGCAAGCCCTGGCGGCGGGCGCGCGCTCGCGCGGTGCCAAGGTTTTCGAGAACACTAAGGTGACGCGCATCCTCACTGCCAAGGGCAAGGCTGCTGGTGTCGAGACCACAGCAGGAACCATCAAGGCAGACAAGGTAGTGCTGGCAACCGGCATGTGGAGTCGCGAACTTGGCAAGTCCGTTGGCGTTTCCATTCCGCTTCACGCCTGCGAGCATTTCTACATCGTGTCAGAGCCCATCGATGCCCTGCCCCGCAACATGCCGGTGGTGCGCGTCGCCGATGAATGCACCTACTACAAGGAAGACGCCGGCAAGCTGATGGTCGGGGCTTTCGAGCCCAAGGCCAAACCGTGGGGTGGTGGCGGCATCGACGATGAGCACGCCTTCGTTACGCTGCCCGAGGACATGGATCACTTCGAGCCGATCCTTGCCAATGCCATCAACCGCGTGCCGCTTCTGGAAACGGCGGGCATCCAGCTTTTCTTCAATGGCCCGGAAAGTTTCACGCCCGATGTGCGCTATTATCTGGGTGAAGCGCCGGAGGTGAAGAACCTGTTCATGGCGACGGGCTTCAATTCCATCGGCATCCAGTCCTCGGGCGGTGCAGGGCTGGTGCTATCGCAATGGATCAAGAATGGCCATCCGCCGATGGATGTGAACGGCATGGATATCCGCCGCATCCATCCCTTCCAGTCAAACAGCAACTACATCCGCGAGCGCGTGTCGGAGTCGCTAGGGCTTCTCTACGCCATGCATTGGCCCTACCGGCAGGCAGAGACATCGCGCGGTGTGCGGCGCTCGCCCTTCTACACGCAGACAAAAGCGCTTGGCGCTGTCTTCGGCGAAGTGAATGGCTATGAGCGGCCCAACTGGTATGGGCGCGATGGCGTCAAGCCCGAGTATGAATACTCCTATGGACGGCAGAATTGGTTCGCTTGCGCGCAGTATGAAGCCGACAGGCTCAAGAACGATGTTGTGTTCTTCGATCAATCTTCCTTCTGCAAATTCCTCGTCGAAGGCAAGGATGCGCTGAAGCATCTCAACCGCATCTGTGCGAACGACATCGATGTTGCGAAAGGCAAGGTTGTCTACACACAGTGGCTCAATGAGCGCGGCGGCATCGAGGCCGATCTTACGGTAACGCGCCTGGGCGAACGGAAGTTCATGGTGGTGTCCGGCTCTGCCACGCAGACGCGCGATCTCACTTGGCTCAGGCGCAACATTCCAGATGGCGCGAACTGTACGGTGACAGATATTTCGTCAGGGCTGCCGATGCTCTCACTGATGGGACCGAAATCGCGGGCGCTGCTTCGGAAGCTATCCGGTGAGGACTTGTCCAATGCAGCATTCCCCTTTGCCACTTCTCGGGAAATCGAGATTGGTTGTGCCATGGTGCGTGCCACACGCCTCACCTATGTGGGTGAATTGGGATGGGAGCTCTACATGCCTGCAGAATTTAGCGAGCATGTACTTGAAACCATTCTCAAGGCGGGCGTGGAATTCGCCCTCGCGCCCGCCGGCATGCACAGCATGAACAACGCCCGCATGGAAAAAGGATACCGCCACTGGGGCCACGACATCGCCGACGAAGATACGCCTCTTGAAGCGGGGCTGGGCTTCGGTGTGGCCTGGGACAAGAAGGGCGGCTTCATCGGGCAGAAGGCACTGGCGAAGCAGCGGAAGCTCAAGCTGCTGGCAAAGCGCATGGTCGCTATCGCCCTCAAGGACACCAGCAATAATGCTCCGATGATGTATCACGAGGAGCCAGTCTACCGGAACGGCGTGATCGTCGGCTCCACCACGTCAGGTGCCTGGGGGCATCGCATTGGCCGCTCGCTGGCACTTGCCTATGTGAAGAATGCCGATGGCGTCACCAAGGAATGGCTGGACAGCGGCACATGGGAAGTCGAACTGGCCTGGAAGCGCCATGCCGCCGATGTGCAATTGCAGCCCTTCTATGATCCCAGGGGCGAACGCATCAAAACATAGGGTCAGCCTTGCAGGTTGAGCCTGAAGTCAGGGCCGAATTCCTTCATGTTGCCGGCATGGACTTCGAAATGCTCCCGCTTGCGCAATCTCCGAGCCTGGGCCGCAGTCAGCAGTGGAATATGCGGCAGGTCGACCAGTTCGCCCGCCATGTCCCAGCAATCGGTCTCTGCGGTGATCCAGTGCACGGGATCGAAGGCACCGATGTCAAAGGGCCGTGAAACGCGCCGCAGCGTCTTGTTGTCATTCAGCACATATTCGTGGAAGTAGCTCATGGCGAGCTCGCGGGGGCTTCGGTAGATCGGGTCGCGCCAGCGCAGCCAGATGTGATTGCTCTTGGAGATGGTGCCCCAATGGCTCCCTCTCTTGAACAGCGCCATCACATGGTCATCGTCACCTTGCGCCTCAAGGTCCATCAGAAGCGCGGGCTTGCCATGGAGCATCAAGGCGCAGGCGGCAATGAATGCCGCCTCGATGCAGTGGCAGCAGTTCATCTTGAGAGCCATCCGCACCGAGTAGCAGGTGTCACCCTCGGGCTCGGGATTGCTCGGCATCGCGGTCAGGAAATCCTGGATGGCTTCGGGGCTCGCCAGTTTCCGCATGATGGCGGTCTCGGCTTTGGTCAGTCCGATGTCCCGGGCAAGCTTCGCGTTGAAAGCCATGGCAAGCTCCAGTCTCTTGTCGGTGTCGCGGCGAATCCCCGCTGATTCAATAGATTACGCCAGAATCTGTGATTTGCGCAAAGTGTCCTGAAGATTTTGTTCTTTATTCCGAACGGTTGTTCGTCTATACTGCCCAAAGTAAAAAAGGGAGGCCGACATGGCACTGCAACTTGGCGATATTGCCCCTGATTTCGAGGCCGACACCACGGAAGGCCGCATCAAGTTCCACGACTATATCGACGGCTCCTGGGCCGTTCTCGTCTCGCACCCCAAGGACTTCACGCCCGTTTGCACCACGGAGCTTGGCGCCATGGCGCTCAAGTCCGGAGAGTTCCAGAAGCGCGGCGTCAAGCTCATCGGCATTTCAGTGGATAGCGTTGACGACCACCTGCGCTGGAAGAAGGACATCAAGGATGTCACGGGCGCTGACGTTCAGTATCCGATGATCGGCGACAGCCAGATGACCGTGGCGAAGCTCTACGGCATGATCCATCCCAATGCCTCGGGCGATGCCAAGGGCCGCACCGCAGCTGACAATCAAACCGTGCGCAATGTTTATGTCATCGGGCCGGACAAGAAGATCAAGCTGATGGTCACCTACCCCATGAGCACGGGGCGCAATTTCGATGAGATCCTGCGCGTGATTGACTCATTGCAACTCACGGCCACCAAGTCGGTTGCTACGCCCGCCGATTGGAAGCAGGGCGATCAGGCGATCATCCTCGCCTCAATCTCTGACGACGCGGCGAAAGAAAAATTCCCGCAGGGCTGGAAGGCGGTGAAGCCATATTTGCGGCTGGTGGATTTGAGGTAACTCCCCAATTTCTCCATGGGCCGGCTTGACCGGCCCAACCAGCGTAAAGAAAGAACTGGGTCGGCGGGTCAAGCCCGCCGATGGAGAATAAGAAGAAAAAAGGGCGCCGGAGACGGCGCCCTAATTGTTGCAGGGGGTCGGATTAATTCCCGCTGGACACCAGGGTGCCGTCGCTCTTTGCGCCCGTGAGGGCCATCCAGCGGCGTGGATCGTGCGGCGATTGACGCTTGAGGAAAGTGTAGCCCGTATCCTTCCACAGCAGAATGTCATTGCGGCGGTTGTCGAGCACATAGTCGCCCTTCTCCGTTGCCACGGTGAGAACCGCATGGCCGTCATTCTTTTCATCGAGTACGACGGTGATAAGCAATGAGCCCGAGTGGAAGCCCAGCTTCTCCAATTCGCGCTTCTTGAGCAGCAGATAGTCTTCGCAGTCGCCGGCATCCTTCGGGTAAGCCCAGCGTTCCTCGACACCATAGAGATCCATGTCACTGACCGGCTTGACGGCAACGTTCACCGCCCTGTTGATCTGGAAGAGCGTATTCCAGTCCTCTGGCGTCATGGACATGCGCTTGATGTTGCGGCCAACCGAACGGCATTCCTCCGGGTTTGAGGCGCAGAATTTGACGAAACCAACGGGTGGAAGCGACTGGCCGAATTCATTGGCAAATTCAGGGCCTTCCAGCTGTTTTGCAGCCGACACATCAGTTGCGCCAATGACTGCCAACAGCAAGCCAATGGCAAAGGCCCCACACTTCATACCCCACTCCCAACCCACTGTTGACGCCTGAAGGGGGCCGTCTTTGCCGCTGCCCTCGCCTCAAGTCTTAATGAAAGGTAAATCAGGGAGTGAAATGAGTAAAGATGGGTCCTGACTCGGAATGGGACAGGTTAACTAAAAGTTTAGCGATGTGGTTAATCGGTTACAGTGCCACCTACAGATGATCCGGCACGGTATTTCACTCCTCGCCCGCTTTCGAGCCCTCGATGGTTGCATGCAGGTCAAACCAAACCCGGTGGAGCGCTCCGATCCATCAGATCCCCAAGCTGGGTTCCATCTCACGCGATGTGTTCCACATCGCTTAGATGGAATGACGGATGAATATAGGCGCGTCATTCCATCCGAGCGCAGCGAGAGATGGAACCCAGCTTTG
>JAIBJH010000046.1 GCA_020029455.1 Hyphomicrobiales bacterium | reverse complement strand
CGCAGCGGCTTGATGAGTTCATCGGGCAAACGAAGCAAAAGGATAACCTCAAGGTCTTCATCGCGGCGGCGAAGGCGCGGGGCGAGCCACTGGACCATGTGCTGTTCGCGGGGCCTCCGGGGCTTGGCAAGACGACGCTGGCTCAGATCATGGCGCGGGAGATGGGTGTCAATTTCCGCTCGACGTCCGGCCCAGTGATCGCCAAGGCGGGCGATCTTGCAGCGCTCCTCACCAATCTCGAGGAAGGCGATGTGCTTTTCATCGATGAGATCCATCGCCTCAATCCGGCGGTCGAGGAAGTGCTCTATCCGGCCATGGAGGATTTCCAGCTGGATCTCATCATTGGCGAGGGGCCGGCGGCGCGTAGCGTCAAGATCGATCTTGCAAAGTTTACGCTGGTGGGTGCGACCACGCGAACGGGACTTCTGACGACGCCCTTGCGCGACCGTTTCGGCATTCCGGTGCGGCTTGAGTTCTATGGTGAAGATGAATTGCTGGAGATCGTGACGCGTGGCGCGCGCATCCTGCAATTGTCTGTCACAGATGATGGTGCGCGGGAGATTGCCAAGCGCGCGAGAGGAACACCGCGTATTGCGGGCCGATTGCTACGGCGCGTGCGGGATTTTGCCAGCGTCGATGGCAGTTCACGCGTCGACTCACGGATCGCCGACAAGGCACTGAAAGCACTGGATGTTGATCTCGTTGGCCTCGATGCCCTGGACCACCGCTATCTCAACTGCATTGCGCTGAATTTTGGTGGTGGGCCGGTGGGGATCGACACCATTGCGGCCTCGCTCTCGGAAGAGCGCGATGCCATCGAGGATGTGGTGGAACCCTATCTCTTGCAGCTCGGTTTCCTGAATCGCACGCCGCGCGGCCGACTTCTGACGCGTCATGCGTTCAGGCATCTGGGCCTTGCGGTTCCGAACCGCCCGGAGATCACGCAAGGTGTACTGCCGTTGGAGGAGGGGGAGCAGTGATGAATTTGCCATCTCCACTTCGTCATTCCAGCCAAGCGAGCGAAAGCAAGCGCGAGCTGGAACCCAGCTTGGTGCTCGGTCAAGCAAAGGAAAGCTGGGTTCCATCTCTCGCCTCCGGTGTTCGCTTCAGGCGAACCCCGTGGCTCGGATGGAATGACGGTAGGGCGCGGAGTAGATGACGCTCTCTGGCTCCATCACGTCTGGCGTGCATCGCCTCACCTTGCGCGTCTACTACGAGGACACGGATTTTTCCGGTAATGTCTATCATGCGAACTACTTGAAGTTCTGCGAGCGGGGGCGTTCTGATTTCCTGCGTGTGCTGGGTCTCGACCAGACTGCAATGTTTTCGGAAGGGGCCGCTTTCGTGGTGCGGCGGATGAATTGCGATTTCCTGAAGCCTGCAAAATTCGATGATGTGCTGACCGTGGAAACAATACCGCGTGAGGCAGCAGGCGCGCGATTCGAGTTGCGCCAGAGGGTCTTACGCGGCGAAGAAGAGCTCTTCACGGCGGATGTAACGGCGGTGCTGGTGGATGGACGTGGAAAGCCCAAGCGGCTCACACCAGAACTCGTGAAGGCCATGGGCACTACGACAGCCGGCGGTCAATTGACCGCCGATAAGCTGCTGTAGAGCAATTTGAATCTGCGCATCTTCCGCTTCGCAGGCAATTCCACCTGCTCGCCCGATGCGCTAGATGCTAACCAATTGTTAACCATAAGCTATTCAACACGAATTTGCTGCCGGAGTAGGCTGCGCTGGCAGCTCTGCGATTTGCGGAAACAGCTGATTTGCCGCAGAATCGACAGAATTGGTCGGTTAACGCTGGCGCGGGGACACTATCCGGTGCTCGCGGGCAGACAGCACGCATGACACGGGAACAAAAACGGCTTCATGGAACAACAGATCACTGAAACAGCGGGCAGCGCTGCTGCTCAAATCTCGCTCTGGCATCTGGTGGCGCAGGCTTCATGGCCCGTCTTCCTTGTCATGATCGGCCTTGGCCTTGCTTCCATCTGGTGCTGGGCCATCATTTTCGAAAAGTTCATCGCCTTCCGCAAAGAGCATGCAGCCAATGACCGTTTCGAGACCGCCTTCTGGTCCGGGCAGTCACTCGATGACCTTTATCACACCGTCAATGCGCGCAGCACCGCCGGCATGGCCTCGATCTTTATCACGGCGATGCAGGAGTGGAAGCGCAGCCAGGGCGCGGCGATGCGCGCAGGCTTTGCGGGTGTGCAAAAGCGTATCGAGAAGGTGATGGATGTGCAGATCCAGAAAGAGATGGGCGGCCTCGAGGCGCGGCTCTTGTTTCTGGCAACCATTGGTTCCGCCGCTCCCTTTATCGGGCTTTTCGGCACGGTGTGGGGCATCATGACTTCGTTCCAGGGCATTGCCAATTCCGGCCAGACCAATCTCGCGGTCGTGGCGCCGGGCATTGCGGAAGCGCTCTTTGCGACGGCCATCGGTCTTGTGGCCGCCATACCCGCGACAATTTTTTACAACATGTATTCCAATGACGCGGCCAAGGTGCAGTCGCGGCTGGAGAATTTCGCAGACGAATTCTCCGCCATTATTTCGCGCCAGTTGGACGAGAGGGCATAGACGGTCATGGGTGCCTCGGGAGTCGGAAAGGCCATCAACACGCGGCGCGGGCGGCGTGGCAGCCGCCACGGCACGATGAGCGAAATCAATGTGACGCCGCTCGTTGACGTGATGCTGGTGCTCTTGATCGTCTTCATGGTGGCGGCACCCCTGATGACGGTGAGCGTTCCTGTCGATCTTCCCAAGACCAACGCGAGGCCTTCGCCCAACCCGACAAAGCCTCTGACCATCACCGTTCAGAACGCTGACACGCTCTTCCTTGAAGAGGAGCAGTTGCCGCGCGAGCAGCTTCTGCAGAAGCTTTCGGCCATCGCTAAGGCGGGCCTCAATGAACAGTTGATGGTGCGCGCCGATAAGACGGTGCCCTATGGTGACATCATGAAGGTGCTGGGCGATCTCAACGGCGCGGGTTACAGCAAGGTTGGCCTTGCCACGCTGCCACTCGATCCCTTGAAACCCGCGGACGGCAACTGATCCCATGAAACGCAGCGCCCTCGCATCGGTATCCCTGCATGCGCTGATCATCGCCGCGGCCCTCTTTGGCCTGCCCGGCATTGCCCCGCCGGAGATCAAGCCGGTGGAAGCTATTCAAGTTGATATCTCAAACATCACCGACGAAACCAAACTCAAGGCGCAGTCCACCGTCGAGGAAAAACCGCTGGAGCAGCCGAAGCCAAAAGTTTCCGAGGCGGAAAAGAACAGCAAGCCTTTGGAGAATGTGGCGGAAGAAAAGAAATATGCGGCGGTTGATCCCACGCCGCAGGAACCTGAGCCGCAAGTTGAGCCCGAGCCGAAGCCTGAGCCCAAGGTGGAAGAGCAGCCGCTCGATTCCGATCCGCTGACGCAGATCATCGAGGAAGAGCAGAAGAAGGCCGAAGAGCAGAAGAAGAAGCTGGAAGAAGAGAAAAAGAAGCAGGAAGAGGAAAAGAAGAAGAAGGCCGAGGAAAAGAAGAAGAAGGAAGAAGAGAAAAAGAAGAAGGCGGCCGAAGCGCAGAAGAAGCTTGAGGCCGACATGAAGAAGCGCAAGCTCGATACGGCGGCGCTTGAGGAAATGTTCAAGGACACAAGCAGCGAGCAGCAGACGGCAACCTTGAAAAAGAGCGAAGAGGCCGGAACGCCGGAAACAGGCAAGAACAATGTGCAGGGCGAGGATGCGGAACTGGCGGCCACGCTGATCGATGCGCTGCGCCAGCGCCTGTCGGAGTGCTGGACAGTGCCGCCGGGCGCGCGTGAGGCGATGATCAGCGTGAAGGTGCAGTTCAACCTGACGCGGGATGGCAAGGTCAACGGCTTGCCCGTTGTTGTCGGTGGCGGCGGAGGCGATGCGCTGGCTGCTGCCACGGCTCAATCGGCCATTTCAGCCGTAATGGAATGTCAAGCCTATGACTTTCTTCCAAAAGACCGCTATGACATGTGGCAGGAAATCACCGTGAATTTCACGCCGGACATGATGTCAGGCTAAGGGAACAATTCGGGATAATGGATTTTGTGATGCGGCCGGCGGCAAATTTCGTGAAAATTCTGGTGTGGTTTGTGGTTGCAGTCGCTGCGATTGCGCCTGGATATGCCCTTGAAGTTGATGTGACTGGCGGCAAGATCAATCCGCTGCCGATTGCCATTGCGCCATTTCTCTCTGACGGCGGCACGGGCGAGGTTGCGGCAGAGATGTCGGGCGTCATCGCCAATAATCTTGGCCGCTCAGGCTATTTCAATCCACTGCCGCCCGATACCTACACGGAACAGTTCGGCAGCCTGGAACAGGCGCCCAATTTCGGCAGCTGGCAAGCGATCCAGGCGCGGGCGCTGGTGGTGGGATCGGTAGTACAGGAGGGGGCCAAGATCCGCACCTCCTTCAAGCTTTATGACGTGAACTCGGGCCAGGTGCTGGCAAGCCAGAATCTTGCCGGTTCGCCGAAGCTGGCGCGGCGCATGGCGCACCGGATATCGGACCAGATCTATACGGCGCTAACGGGCTTTGGCGGCTATTTCGACACGCGCATCGTGTTCATCAACGAGACGGGAGAAAAGTCTGCGCGCATCAAGAAACTCGCCATCATGGACCAGGATGGGTTCAATCCGCGTGAGCTACCGGTGGGTGGTGATCTTATCCTGACGCCGCGATTCTCTCCCAGTTCCAATGAAGTGACCTACATGTCTTTCGATACGGGAACGCCGCGCGTCTATATCTACAACATCGACACAAGGCAGAAGGAGATCGTCGGCGATTTTCCTAACATGAGTTTCGCCCCGCGCTTTTCGCCGGATGGCAACCAGGTGATCATGAGCCTGCAGAGCGATGACGGCAATTACTCAAACCTCTTCGACATGAACCTGCAATCGCGCAGGCTGCAGCAACTTACCGATGTGCAGGCGATCAATACGGCGCCCTCCTATTCTCCGGACGGCCGGCAGATCGCCTTCGAGTCGGACAGGGGTGGCACACAGCAAATCTATGTGATGAGCGCGGGCGGCGGTGGGGCCAACCGCATCAGCTTCGGCAAGGGGCGCTATTCGACGCCCGTGTGGTCTCCGGACGGGCAGTGGATTGCCTTCACCAAGAATTATGACGGCAAGTTCGCCATCGGCGTCATGAAGCCTGATGGCTCGGGCGAGCGCATCCTGACTGAAGGCTATCACAATGAGGGGCCAACCTGGGCACCCAATAGCCGCGTCCTCATGTTCTTCCGTGAGTCGGGCGGCGAGCAGGGCGGGGCGCAACTCTATTCGGTGGATGTGACGGGCTATAACGAGCAGCCAGTGCAGACGCCGGGCTTTGCCTCGGACCCCGCTTGGTCACCAAGGCTTAACTAAGTTTCCAAACGAGAGATTAACGCGCTTAGGGCAAAGAATCCGTCAACGAGAAAGGCCGGGGGGCCTAACTCTGATTGGTGGATTATTAATCATGATGAACTCTCAGACGACGGCCATGAAGCTGGTGCTCGCCCTGTTCTGTGTCCTGGCGCTCACGGCCTGTTCAAAGAAGAACACGGCAAATCTGGATGCCGGCCTGGGGGCCGGCGGCTCTGGCCTTTCGGGCAGTGAAGCACAGGTGCCGGGTTCGGCGGCGGATTTCTCGACCAATGTGGGTGACCGGGTGTATTTTGCCAACGACCAGTCGAACCTTACGGAAGAGGCGCGCGACACGCTCGCCAAGCAAGCTGCCTGGCTGCAGCAGTATCCGGAAGTTGCAGTCCAGATCGAGGGCCACGCCGATGAGCGGGGCACGCGCGAGTACAACATTTCGCTTTCGGCAAGGCGCGCCACGGCGACGCGTAATTTCCTGATTTCACAGGGAATTTCGGCGGAGCGCATCTCCTCCATCGCCTATGGCAAGGAGCGCCCCGCGGCATTTTGTGACGCAGAGGAATGTTGGTCACAAAATCGCCGTGCTGTGACGGTTATTACCTCTGGCGCGCGCACAAGCTGATGGACCGGGCTTTACCCGCTTGCGGCCTTTTGTGTGCAGGAGTTCACCACCGCGCTTGTGTGCGGTGGTTTTTTGTGCAACGCGAAAACCAGATTTCGGCGAATCGTTGGGCTTTTCATCCCCTTGGGACGGTTCTCTGACATGAAGGAGTGGGATTGATGATGGCGCAATCTGCGGGCTTCAAGACGATAGCCCTGCTCAGTTGTTTTTTGGCTCTGGCGGCCTGTTCGAAGAAGAATACACCGGATCTTGATCCGGACGGCCTTTCGGGCGGCGTTGGCAATGCGCCTCCGGGCTCCAGGGCCGATTTCGACACCAATATCGGCAATGTGGTCTACTTCCTTGTCGACCAATCGACGCTAACGCCGGAGGGCCGCGATACGCTTTCGCGTCAGGCCCAGTGGCTGCAGCAATATGGCAATGTGGCCATCCAGGTCGAAGGCCATGCCGATGAACGCGGCACGCGTGAATACAATATTTCACTTTCGGCGCGGCGCGCCACTGCGTCCAGAAACTTCCTGATATCGCAGGGTGTTGATGGCGGGCGGGTTTCCTCCATTGCCTATGGCAAGGAGCGTCCGGCAGAACTTTGCGATGCCGAGGAATGCTGGTCAAAGAATCGCCGCACAGTGACAGTTATTACCGGCGGCACGAACTGACATTCCAGTTGTTGCCCGTAGGCAACAGATGTTCAGGCATGTGTGGCGTTGGATTCAAAAGCCCCAATTTCACCGTGTTCTGGCGTCAAGCGTAGCCGATAAAGCAATTTACTGGATTTAACCATGTTCAAGCGAACTCTCATTGCCTTCGTCCTGCTTGCAGGAACGGCCTTGCCGGCCGCTTCGCAGGACATCGCCACCCGTATCCTCACCATGGAAGAGCAAATCCGCGTCCTTACAGGCCAGATGGAAGAGCTCAATCATGCCATGCGGCAGTTGCAGCAGCAGCTTGGTACTCCGCAGCAATCTGGTACGCTGGAGCAGGCGCCGCAGCAGATCCAAGAGCCGCAACAGAAGTTGACTCTGAAGAAACTGGCGGAAGCGCCGGCGGATGCCCCAGCTCCGGGCGAAGGCATGGAGCAGATCGGCGAGCCTGTGGCACCGAAAAAAACAGAGCCGGTGATTATTGGCACTGAAAGCATTACTACGCTTAATGATGACGCGACCCAGAGCCTCTCGGCACAAGATGGCGAGCCTGCCATTGGCGAGCAGTCAGCGCAGGCGGTCGTTCCTGGCACGCAGGGTCAGGTGATCGACGGAACGCAGCAGGACCAGGTGATTGATGGCACACAGCTGGGCCAGGTTATTGAAGGCACGCAGCAGGGCGAATCGATCGAAACTGTTTCGCTGACGCCGCAAACGGAATCACCAGAAGCCCTGTATGAGCGCTATTACGAGGCACAGCTGCGTAAACGCTATGATGAGGCTGAAACCGGCTTCAATGATTTCCTGCAGAAATATCCCGACAACAGCCTTGCCGGCACGGTGCAGTATCGCCTGGGCGAAGTTTTCTATGCGAAAAGCGATTTTCGCGCAGCGGCCTCCAATTTCCTCAAGGGATATACGCAGTATCCCAAGAGCCGGCGCGCGCCAGACAGCCTTTTGATGCTGGGCATGTCGCTCAGGAAGCTGGGTGAAAAGGACAAGGCTTGCGACGCGCTGGCTTCCGTTGGAACCGAATTCCCGCGCGCCACTGAAGCCAAGAAGAAGGCCCAGGCCGAATACAAACGTGCTGGCTGCTGAGGCTGGTGACATTGAAGATAGCTTCAGCGGAGACGGCCTGAGGCGGTTGTTTCATGGCCTCGCCGGAACAAACGGCGTGGCCATTGCCGTTTCCGGTGGTTCCGATTCCATGGCGCTGCTCCGTCTCGCGCTTGAATGGCGAAGAACGCTGCATGATGGGCCGCGGCTGGTGGCGCTCACAGTAGATCATGGCTTGCGCACGGAAAGCGCAGCGGAAGCAGAGACCGTTGCAAAACATTGTGCAAAGTTTGGCATCGAACATCATACGCTACAGTGGGAAGGCTCCAAACCTTCAACCGGAATCCAGGCCAAGGCGCGGGCGGCCCGCTATGATTTGATGACGGAGTGGTGCCGGAAGAATGGCCTTCCTGTGCTGCTCACGGGGCATACGGCGGATGACCAGGCCGAGACGGTGTTGATGCGCACGCGCCGCACCGATAGCGTCGAGAGCCTGGCCGGCATCTGGCCGGAGCGGCAATGGCAGGGGATTCGCGTGCTGCGTCCGCTGCTTTCCGTCAGGCGCTCGGCGCTGCGGCGCTATCTTGCGGCGAAGGGTGCGCGCTGGATTGAAGACCCCAGCAATGAGAATGAGCGCTTCGAGCGGGTGCGGGTGCGACGGCAGCTTGCAGGCAGTGACGTACCTGAACTGGCGGAGACGGCAAATCGCGCCTTGGAGAAAATCCAAGCCAACAGGGCAAGGGTACGGGAGTTCATCACGGGCCATGTTGTGATGGGTGAGATTGGCGAGTTGCGCCTGCCCTTGGCGGCCGTTGCCATGCTCAACGCGGAGGAGCGGCTTTGTCTGTGCCGCTCCCTTGTGGCGGCGCTCAGGGGTGGGGTTGCGGCAGAACGGGCGGAGTTGCTGCGGCTGGTGGAATGGCTGGGCGGGAGTGCAGCAGGGCAGCGGACGCTTAATGGCCTTGTTTTTCAGAACAGGCGAAACGACATCATCATTGGTCGGGAGCCGGGGCGCATTCCGCCCCTGTGGCAGGAGATTCCGGGGCGGATGGTCTGGGACCAACGATTTTTCCTCTCGTCCCCTGAAGGTGCCAGGGTAGGGCCTGCACTGCTGGCCCCCGATGTTGGCCGGCTTCAGGAGGTGCCGTTCTGGCTTCACCAGGGGTTGCCGGTGGTGGAACTGCCTGCGGGTGAACGAATTCTGGCATTTCCGCCGGCAGGGACTAATGACTTGGAACGGCTTGGAATTGCCGCTAGGCCCACCTATGTTAACGTTTTAGAGGGATTTCCGGTGGCCAAATAGGCCAGCCAGAATTTGAGGATCGATCGTGAACCAATTCCGCAGTTTCGCCGTCTGGATTGTTATCGGGCTCTTGTTGTTCGCGCTGTTCAGCCTGTTCCAGGGTCAGAGCATGCTGCGCGCCAGCACGTCGAATGTCAGCTATTCCGAGTTCATCGACAAGGTGAATGCGGGCGCCATCAAGAGCGTCACCTACACCGTCAATGGTGAAGTGGCCGCAACTACGACCGACGGCAAGAACTTGAGCACTTTCGGACCGCTGAACGAGGACGATCAGAAACTCATCCGCTCGAAGAATGTCGAGCTTGTCTTCAAGCCGGCATCGAATGACTCATTCCTCTCCAACATGCTGATCTACTGGCTGCCGATGCTGCTCATCGTCGGGGTATGGTTCTTCATCATGCGTCAAATGCAACAGGGCACGGGCCGGGCCATGGGCTTCGGCAAGAGCCGGGCAAAGCTTCTCACCGAAAAGCAGGGCCGCGTCACTTTCGCCGATGTGGCGGGTGTCGATGAGGCCAAGGATGATGTGGTCGAGATTGTCGACTTCCTGAAAGACCCGCACAAGTTCCAAAGGCTAGGCGGCAAGATTCCGCGCGGTGCTTTGCTCGTCGGACCTCCGGGTACAGGCAAGACGCTGTTGGCGCGAGCCATTGCGGGCGAGGCCAATGTGCCGTTTTTCTCGATTTCTGGTTCTGACTTCGTCGAGATGTTTGTCGGTGTTGGCGCGAGCCGCGTGCGCGACATGTTCGAGCAAGCCAAGAAGAATGCGCCCTGCATTGTCTTCATCGACGAAATCGACGCCGTGGGCCGTCACCGTGGCGCCGGCCTTGGCGGCGGCAATGACGAGCGCGAGCAGACGCTGAACCAGTTGCTGGTCGAGATGGACGGCTTCGAAGCCAATGAGGGCGTGATCATCATCGCGGCCACCAACAGGCCCGACGTTCTGGATCCGGCGCTTCTGCGTCCCGGCCGTTTTGACCGGCAGATCACGGTTGCCAACCCTGACGTCAAGGGCCGCGAGCAGATTCTGAAAGTCCACATGAAGGACAAACCGCTGGCGCCCGACATTGACCCGAGAGTCATCGCGCGTGGTACGCCGGGCTTCTCCGGCGCTGACCTAGCGAATTTGTGTAACGAGGCTGCCCTTCTTGCTGCGCGGCGCAACAAGCGCATGATCACTCAATCGGAATTTGAGGATGCCAAAGATAAGGTCATGATGGGTGCCGAGCGTAAATCCATGGTGATGAGCGATGAGGAACGCCGCAACACCGCTTATCACGAGGCGGGCCATGTCCTCGTCGGCCTCAATGTGAAATATGATCCTTTGCACAAGGTGACAATCATCCCGCGCGGACGCGCCCTGGGCCTCACCATGAACCTGCCGGAGGGCGACCGCTATTCACGCACCCGCGAGTGGTGCGAAGCGCGGCTTGCCGTTCTCTTCGGTGGCCGTGAGGCGGAGCTGATCCTCGGCGGCGATAAGAACGTGACTAACGGCGCCATGGGTGACATCCAGATGGCAACGCAACTGGCGCGCGCCATGATCACCGAATGGGGCATGTCGGACAAGCTCGGCCGGGTGCGTTACTCCGGCAATGAGCAGGAGGTGTTTCTGGGCCACAGCGTGACGCAGACCAAGAATGTTTCGGAAGGCACGGCACAGGTCATTGACGAAGAAGTGCGCCGCCTGATCCAGGAGGGCGAGGCGCAGGCCAAGCTCATCCTCAAGAAGAAGCGTGATGAGCTGCATACGCTGGCTAAGGCGCTGCTTGAGCATGAAACGCTCTCTGGCGAAGAAGTAGCGTTGGTGCTCAAGGGCAAGAAGATCAATCGCGACGACGATACGGCCCGGCCCACCGACCACGGCGCGCCGAGCGTGCCACGGGCGGGGCGTAAGCGCGGCACCGGCGGGCTTGAGCCGCAGGCGACTTAAAGCAGAATTTGCCTTCCCCCGCGCAGCGCGTTGGGGAAGGGTGCCCGAAGGGCGGAAGAGGGCCCTCTCCCGCCCCGGATCAAGTCCGGGGCACCCTCTCCCATCCCCGGGTTAGGGCCCGAGGGTGGGCGAGGGCAAAGAGACTGTGAAAACCTATCTCCGTCCGCTTGGACTTGTGTTCGGGGCAGATGCGCGGGCGCAGATCGCTGCGGGCGAGGCTGGCGCGCTGGGTGGCATGGCGCATATAGCCTTCACGCAAGTCGAAGTGGTACGGCGCAATGGGCAGAAAGCGACGCGTTATGTCTCGCAATATGTCCAGGCGAAGGACTTGCCGCAGGTTCTGGCGATCACCGCTGCGCGGCCAGCCTTTGCAGGGTTGCCGCTGAATTCTTGCCGGATCATGGGCGTTGTCAATGTGACGCCGGACAGTTTTTCCGATGGCGGCAGGTTGAAGGACACCGAGGCAGCTGTCGCCCATGGCCGCAAGCTGGCGGAAGAGGGTGCCGATATTCTGGATGTGGGAGGCGAATCAACGCGGCCCGGCTCCGATGAAGTATCCGCCGGGGAAGAACTGCGGCGCATCATCCCGGTGATTGAAGGATTGGCGCCTTCGCATCTTGTCTCTGCGGACACGCGCAAGGCCAATGTGATGGAAGCGGCGTTGCGGGCAGGGGCGAAGATCATCAATGATGTGTCTGGGCTTGGCCATGATCCGCATAGTGCGGCGCTGCTGTCAAATGCCAAGGCACCCGTGGTGCTGATGCATGCGCTGGGAGAACCCAAAACCATGCAACTCAATCCGCGCTACGATGACGTGCTGCTCGATGTCTATGATGCGCTGGAGGAGAAGATCACGCTGGCCGAGCGGGTAGGGATTCAGCGGGCTCAAATCTGCATCGATCCAGGCATTGGCTTCGGCAAAACTTTCAAACATAATCTCGAGCTTCTCGCCGGGTTAACCATGTTCCATGGGCTGGGCGTTGCTTTGCTGGTGGGCCTGTCACGCAAGGGTTTCGTGGGGGCCGTCACGAGGGAAAATGCGGCGGCCAAGCGCGTCCATGGCTCGGTCGGGGGCGCGCTCCACGCCGCCATGATGGGCGCGCATATCCTTAGAGTTCACGATGTTGTCGAGACCAGGCAGGCGCTGCAATTGTTTACCGCAAGCGCCGACCCGGATTCTGTAGAATTCTAACCTGTGCTATTGAGCCTGCGGGTGGGGGAGGAAGAGAACTGATGGGCCGCAAATATTTCGGAACGGACGGCGTGCGCGGACGGGCAAATTCCGGCGCCATGTCGCCAGACGTTGTCATGAAGATCGGCATGGCCGTGGGCCAGCTTTACAGGCGCGGCGGCCACCGGCACCGCGTGGTGATCGGCAAGGATACTCGGCTTTCAGGCTACATGATCGAGCAGGCGCTGACGGCGGGACTTCTCTCGGCTGGCATGGATGTGTTCCTGCTGGGACCGGTGCCAACGCCTGCCGTTGCTATGCTGACGCGTTCCATGCGTGCCGACCTCGGCGTGATGATTTCCGCCTCGCACAACGCCTATCCCGACAACGGCATCAAGATTTTCGGACCCGACGGCTACAAGCTTTCCGACGAACAGGAGTTGCTTGTCGAGAAGCTCGTCGATGATCCCTCGCAGATCAGCCTTGCGAGCTCCGCGGAAATCGGACGCGCCAAGCGCATTGAGGATGCGGGCGCGCGCTATATCGAGTTCGCCAAGCGAACTTATCCGGGTGAGAGCAATCTTGATGGCCTGCGCGTCGTCATCGATACGGCGAATGGCGCTGCTTACAGGACGGCGCCCACTGCGTTGTGGGAACTCGGGGCAGAGATCATCGAGATCGGCGTTGATCCCAATGGCCTCAACATCAACGACAAATGTGGCTCCACTGCACCGCAGCTCATGTGCGCAAAGATCAAGGAGCTGCGCGCCGATATCGGTATTGCGCTTGATGGCGATGCGGACCGCGTCATCATTGCTGACGAGAAGGGCAATGTCATCGATGGCGATCAGATTATGGCTCTCGTTGCATCCTCCTGGGCGGGGCGGGGCCAGCTTAAGGGCGGTGGGCTTGTTGCTACCGTGATGTCAAATCTCGGGCTTGAGCGCTTCATGGAATCAAAGGACCTCACGCTGGCGCGTACCAAGGTGGGGGACCGTTATGTGGTGGAGCATATGCGCGCCAATGGTTTCAACATTGGTGGCGAGCAATCGGGCCATATCGTGCTGTCGGACTATGCGACGACCGGTGATGGTTTGCTCGCTG
>JAIBJH010000237.1 GCA_020029455.1 Hyphomicrobiales bacterium | reverse complement strand
CACGCCCACGTCAAGTCTCCACAGTCCCTGTCCGCCCTGGGGGAGGTCCGCGGAAATGGTCCAATCCTGCAGAAACTTGGCGCGGTAGTGAAAGATTTTGCCTAGCTTTCCTTCGTCGATAAGCTGCTTGGCAAATGTGACGGCCGGAACACGGCGGTAATTGTACCAGACCATGTTGGGAACCTTGGCCTTCTCGACGGCGGCCACCATCTCGCGGCTTTCGGCGGCATTGCGGCCGAGCGGCTTCTCGCACATCACCATCTTGCCGGCCGCGGCGGCGGCAAGCGCGATCTCCTTGTGCATGTCGTTGGGTGCGGCGATATCAATAAGGTCGATGTCCTTGCGCTCAATGAGCTTGCGCCAATCGGTTTCAGTGGATTGATAGCCCCACTGCTCGGCGAAAGACTTGAGCTTTTCGGCATTGCGGGCTGAAGCCGCCTTCAGAACCGGCTGATAGGCGAGATCAAAAAAATGCGGCGCCTGCGAAAAGGCGTTCGAGTGAGCCCGGCCCATGAAGCCGTAGCCGATCATGCCGATGTTGAGCGGCTTTTTCGCCATCACGCCGCCCAGCCGTGCTTGTCGCGCACCTTGATCAGCGTGGCAAGAATATCGTTCCAGGTTTTCTGTTTCAGCATCACTTCATTAGGGAACATGCAGCCGTCCCAGCAGATGTGGCGGAAGGCTTTCGTCAGTTCGCCATTTGCATCGCGCAGCCAGAGTCCTGCGTGCTTCGGGATGTCGAGCTTGCCATTGCGGTCGGTCACCATGCAGTGGCGGCCCGTCTTGTCGTGATAGCCGAGACCCTTCACCGTGCCGTCGTTCTGCGCCACGTGAAAATCGATGGTCCAGGGGCGCAGCGCCGCTGTCATCTTCTTCAGGGCTTCATCGAGCTGCTTCTTGTTCTTCCAGTTGAACTTTGCCGGAAGAAGCGCTGCCTTGGGCGCGTTATAGCCCATGGTGTAGAGCAGGGTGTGCGCCATGTCGGCCTGGAAGCCGATTGTCTGTGGGCGGTCCGTTTCCTCCAGCGTATCGATCATCGCCTTCCACGAATGCATGCCGCCCCAGCAGATTTCACCTTCAGCGGCCAACCGTTCGCCATAGTCGGAGGCAACCGAGCAGGCCTCGCGGAAGGTCTTGGCGATTTTCTTGGTATTGCCTTTGGGATCCTTGGCCCATTCGCCGGGGCTCGAAGCGGAATCGATGCGGACAACGCCATAGGGACGCACGCCCAGTTCCCGGAGGCGCTTTCCGAGGTTGCAGGACTTCCGCACATTCTCCACGAACTTCTTGCGATCCGCCGTGGAGCCCATGGCCGAGCCGCCGCCGACCGGGGGCCAGACCGGAGCTACGATTGAACCAATGGAGAGGTTGCGTTTGGCCACCTTTTCGGCAAGCCTCTTGATCTCGTCATCGTCACAGTCAATGTTGGTATGGGGACCGACATGAAAGATATCGATGCCATCAAATTTGATGCCGCCGACTTCGGCCTTGGCCGTGAGGTCGAGCAGCGTATCAAGCTCTATGCCGGGCTCGGAATCGGGTCCTTTGCCCACAAGCCCAGGCCACATGGCATTATGGAGCTTGGGGAAATTGTTCTTTGACATGAAACGACGTCCTCCCGCCGATCTTGTTTTTTTCGAGCATAGGATGGATTCCCTTTGTCTGTCTATAACTGATATATTAGTATGGCAGTCACGATGATGTTGCGCAGCAGACAGGAAGCCGAGCGCCGCAAATCCCTGCGTGACCAGGTCTATGACGTCCTGCGCCATCGCATCATCACGGGAGAGATTGCGCCGGGCGGCGCCATCGACGACAAGGAGATCGCGGGCCAACTCGGCATTTCCAGAACGCCGGTACGCGAGGCCATCAAGAAACTGAGCGATGAGCATCTTGTCGATGTCATCGCCCAATCCGGCACGCGCGCCAGCCGCATCGATCCCCACGAAGTGCAGCAGGCTTACCTCATCAGGCGGGCGCTCGAAATGGAAAGCGCTGCCCAGGCAGCCATGAACATGACAGCGGCACACGCCGCCACGCTGAATGACATTCTGGGCGATCATGGCCGCGCCATCGAGCAGAAGCGTTATGCTGATGCCATCGCCGTGGACGACACGTTCCATCGCTACATCGCAGGCATCAGCAACCTTAACCGGTTGTGGAACACGATCGAGATTTCCAAGGCAGAGCTGGACCGCTGCCGCCACATGATGGTGCCGCGCGCCGGTGAGGGCGAAGCAACTTTGCGCCATCACCGTGAAATCATAAAGAGCCTCTCAAGCGGTGACTCGGAAGCAGCACGGCGGGCAATGGCCAGCCATCTTGATGTTGCTTATGCCACTGCCGCCAAGGCGCTTGAAACGGAAAACGCCGGCTCCTTCGCTCCTTTCACGACGACAACCCCTCGAGAAGCCGCGCGATAGCCTCGGCGCCGGGATCTTTGATGCCCCTGAGATTGCTTTCCGAAACATAGCTTGAACGTCCCGCGCGAGCGCGTGTCATGTCTGCCGTCGCATCGGCGCCTGCACGCGCGGCCTTTGCCGCTGCCGCGACGGAACCTGATTTCTGCAACTCGGCGAGGGCAGGGAGAAGTGCATCAACCATGGTGCGGTCGCCAGGATTGGCCCCGCCATAGTCACGCATGCGCTGCAACCCAGCCTGAAGTGCCTCCAGCCATGTCTTGCCCCCAGCAACAGCTTGTGAAGCGGAGGCAAAAAAGATGGCGAAGAGCACGCCACTCGAGCCGCCCATCGTTCTTGTCATCGCATCACTGACGGCTGCAAAGAACTGCGAGAGATTGCCAAGCGGCATGGATGGAAGGTTGCGTGACACATGCTGTGCGGCGGTTGAAATGGTAGAACCCGTATCGCCATCGCCCACCTTCGCATCCAGCGCATTGAGCGCTGCCTCATTGTCGATCAGGATGCGGCAGGCCTTGCCCACCAGCGCTGCCAACGCATCATTCTTGCTGGCCTTGAAAGCTTTGGCTTTGGTAGCGGCTGGAAGTTTGATCTTCTTCGGCTTGATGTGCGTGTGAATGCCGGGCCACACGAGCGGCGAAGCGGGCGACTTGAGCGCCGTTTCAAATTCCGGCATCAATGGCATCAGGCTCAGCGAGAAGCCATGCATATCAAGCGATGTGACGAGCGCCGTGGGGCCCAGCACCAGCTTGATCTTTGCCGCCTTTGGATGTGACAGCACCTCATTGGTGAGAAGCCCCATCTCCAATGGCGTCGTGGAACCGAGATTATTGACGAGCAGCGCGTAAGCCTTCGCGGGCTTGGCATGCTTGAAAATCCTGTCGGCCAGAAGATGCGCAGCGTGCTTCGCGCCATCATAGTCGATGAGGTCAACGCCCGGCTCGCCATGAATGCCAAGGCCAAGTTCCGCCTTGCCCGATGGAATGCGGTCTTCACGGCCGATGCCCGGCAGTGTGCAGGAACTGAGCGACAGGCCGAGCGAGACAAGGGACTCCGAGGCCTTGCGCGCTGCTGCGGCGACCTTCGCCAGCGGCGCGCCTTTCTCGGCAAAATGCCCTGCGATCTTCTCCACGAACATGACGCCTGCAATACCGCGCGGCTGGGGAATGTCGGGCAACGCAATGTCATCGGCAACGATCAGCACCTCGACCTTTTTGCCGAGTGCGCGGGCCTTCTCCGCCGCCAAGCCAAAATTCAAACGGTCGCCTGTGTAGTTCTTGAGAATGACGAGGCAGCCCGCCTTGCCCGTCACCGCCATGATGGCGGCAAAGACGGCATCGACGCTGGGCGAAGCAAAGACCTCGCCGCATACCGCCGCCGTCAGCATGCCGGGGCCGACGAAGGCCGCATGGGCCGGTTCATGACCCGAACCACCACCAGCCACGATCGCGACCTTCTTGTTTGGGTTATGATCGGTGCGGAGGATCACCTTGATGCCGGGATAGCCATCGAGCCGGGCAAGGTTCGCGCCGCCGGAAGCGCGCAGCAATCCATCAAGCGAGTCAACGACAAGATTTTCCTTGGTGTTGATGAATTGCATGCCTCTCTCCCTTGAAAACCCGCAATTGATATATCAGTATGCTTCCCCAAAGCTAGAACAAATGGGAGCGAAACATGCCAACGGACATCAAGGGGCCAGCGATATTCCTCGCGCAATTTGCAGGAGACGCCGCGCCATTCAATTCTTTCAAGGCGATCACGAAGTGGGCGGGCTCGCTCGGCTACAAGGGCGTGCAGATCCCCACCTGGGATGGCCGCATGATCGATTTGAAAAAGGCGGCGGAGAGCAAGACCTATTGCGACGATCTCAAAGGCACTGCGAAAGAAAACGGCGTCGAGATCACCGAACTCTC
>JAIBJH010000236.1 GCA_020029455.1 Hyphomicrobiales bacterium | reverse complement strand
CGGCGCATGCTCTGTCGAGCAACGCTTCACCGCCACTTCATAGGCAGCCATGTACTGATCCCACAGCTTGCGGTCTTCAAGATCGCTTGGATTGAATTTCCAGCGCTTCGTTGTGTCCTCAACGCGCTCTTTCAATCGCTCGGCCTGTTCTTCTTTCGAAATGCACAGCATGAACTTGAGGATCTTCGTGCCACTGGCGGAAAGCATCTTTTCGAAGTCATTGATCTCGCCATAGCGCCGTTCAATGGCCTCGGGCGGCGCAAAACCTCTCACCTTGACCACCAGCACATCTTCATAATGCGAGCGGTTGAAGATGCCGATGATGCCTTTGGGCGGCACCACATGATGCACCCGCCAGAGATAGTCGTGCGACAGCTCTTCCGCTGACGGCGCCTTGAAGGGATTGACCCTAACACCAATGGGCCCGCAACTGTTGAACACAGCCCGCACCGTGCCATCCTTGCCGGAACAATCGATGCCCTGCAGCACCACAAGAAGCGCCCGCTTTCCTTCGGCAAAGAGCCTGTCCTGCAGCGCGTCAATTACCTTGGCATCCTCGGCGGTCTGCGCCTTGGCCGCCTCCTTGTCTTTCATCCCGCAAGCATCGCGGGGGTCCACATCCTTCAGCTTGAAGCCAGTTTTCGGTTGGAACGTGGAGGCAAAGGAGGACGCCATGATTCGACTCGGCTGATTGACGTTAAGGCGCAGCCCTTGATCGAAGGGCCGCTTTCATTCATTGGAAGAATTCACTTAGAGCAAATCCCGTGAAAGTTGGAGACTTTCGCGATAAGGATTTGCTCCAAGAATAACCTTGGCGCGATTCCTGAAGGCAAGCCAGTGCTGGCTTGCCGGGAAGCGCGCTAAAAATCCATAGGTTCCAATCTTGACTGATCACCCGTCCAACCGGCCGCAGATGGAAGCAGCCGCCTACCGCCTTCCCGCCGCCGATCCAGATTTTGTCCTGGGCGATTCGACGAGAGGCATCAGGTTCCAGCTCGAATATCAGAAGGCCGAGGAAAACCTGCGCAACTGGGGCGTTGAATCGACCATCGTCGTCTTCGGCTCGGCCCGCGTTGCCGAAAAGGACGGCAGCGGCTGGTATGAGGCGGCGCGCGAATTTGCGCGGCTTTGTTCGGAAGAAGGCGGCGCCAAGCACCACACGCGGCCCTTACACAATGTCATAGCCACCGGCGGCGGCCCTGGCATCATGGAGGCGGCAAACCGCGGTGCCCATGATGCGGGCGCACCTTCCATCGGCTACAACATCACGCTTCCCATGGAGCAGGAACCCAACGCCTTTTCGACGCCGGACCTCACTTTCCGCTTTCACTATTTCGCCATGCGCAAGATGCACTTTGCCATGCGCGCTGCGGCCCTCGTCGTCTTTCCCGGCGGCTTCGGCACCATGGACGAACTCTTTGAGCTCTTGACACTGCGCCAGACGGGCAAGATGACCAAGCCCCTGCCTGTAGTGCTCTATGATGAGAAATTCTGGCACGGCACTGTCAACTTCGGGAATTTCGTCAAGGCAAAGCTCGTGAGCCCCTCCGACCTTGAACTCTTCACCTATGCCAGCACACCGGCGGAGGCTTGGCACGAGTTGAAGCGCTGCGGCCTTCCCATTCCGAAGGACTGAGCATAACCATTATGGCCATCAAGCTGACATTCCATGGCGCGGCCCGCACCGTCACCGGCTCCTGCTATCTCCTCGAAGTTGGCGCATCACGCATTCTCGTTGACTGCGGCCTGTTCCAGGGCGCCAGAACCATCACCGAACTCAACTACCGCGCCTTTCCTTTTGACCCGAAGCGCATCGATGCGCTGGTCCTCACCCACGCCCACATCGATCACACGGGGCTCGTGCCGAAGCTTGTGAAGCATGGCTTTGCTAAAACCATCCATGCCACGCCCGGCACCATCGATCTCTGCGCCATCATGCTTCCGGACTCAGGCTTCATCCAGGAAGTGGAGGTGAAGCAGCTCAATGAGCGGAACCGCAAAAAGGGCCTTCCCGAAGTTGAACCCATGTACAGTCTTGAGGATGCCATGGCGGCTGTCCAACTCATGAAGCCTGTGGAGTACGAAACCTGGTTCACGCCCGCCCCCGGCATTCGCATGCGCTATTGGAATGCCGGCCATCTCTTGGGTTCAACTTCGATCGAGACTGAGCTTTCTCGCGGCGATGGCAAGCCGCCCGTCCGTCTTTTGTTCTCCGGCGACATCGGTCCCGACAATAAGATGCTGGAGAAAGACCCCGAAGCGCCCGTGGGCTGGGACTTCGTCATCTGTGAATCGACCTATGGCAACAAGGACCGATTTGAGCGCGCGCCCGAAAAGCGCCGGGAAATGCTGGCGGAAATCCTGCGTGAAGCCCATGGGCGCAACGGCGTGCTGCTCATTCCTTCTTTTGCCGTCGAGCGCACCCAGGAAGTGGTGACCGATCTTGTGCTTCTCATGGAGCAGGGTCTTGTGCCTAAGGCTTCGATCTTCATCGACTCGCCGCTCGCCAACAAGGCGACCCAGGTGTTCCGCAAGCACGCCGGCGAAATGGAGAACGGTGATGCCCTGGCCCGCGCCTTTTCCTCAGCCCTGGTCAAGTCCACCGAAAGCGTAGACGACTCGAAAGCGCTGAACCGCTTCACCGGATTCCACATCGTCATCTCGGCCTCCGGCATGGCGGAAGCGGGCCGCATCCGCCATCACCTCAAGAACCGCCTGTGGCAGAAATCGACAACCGTACTGCTGGTGGGCTTCCAGGCCGCAGGCTCGCTGGGGTCCATGCTGGAGCAAGGGGCAAAGCGCGTGAAGATCATGGGCGAAGAGATTCAGGTCGCCGCCACCGTCCGCAAGATCGACGACTATTCCGGCCACGCCGATGGCCCGGAACTGGTCGAATGGCTGAAGGAGCGCCTGCCGGTGCGGAAGTCGGTGTTCCTCACTCATGGCGAGGAAGAACCGCAGATCGGACTTGCCGAAGCAATCCGTGGCAAGGTCGTTCCCGATGATTGCATCATCCGCCCGCGCCTTGATGATGTTTATGATCTGTCGGGCGATACCTGTGCGCTGCTGGCCGAGGAAACCAAACCGCGCATCGATCCCAATGCGGTTGGAAAGCTCGATTGGAACAACGACCTGCAGTCGCTGGTCCTCGACATCGACGACGAGCTGAAAAAGATCGCCGATACGAAAGGCAAGTCGGTGTTGATCCGCAAACTGCGCCGCGCGCTGAAGGAAGAGGCGGAGGCGGAATAGCTTACTTCCCAAACCCGATTGTGGGATAAAAAGTAGTATAACAGGAATTTATCTACCTAGGATTGTATGCCTTTCAGTTGCGCGACGTTGCGCGGAGACGGCGATTTGAAGAGTCAGGTAGGGGAGTAGCGGGCAACCCCTGAATCGCGCTGTACGGCCCTCTAGTGCGATTTAAAGGCTATACTAGGATTAGAGACGGAGAATGGCTAGACAACCGGAGTCCGGCTGTTCCACAGCAGAACATTCATTCCATTTTTCTGTTGCCGGAGCATTCCGCCGATGGTTGGATAGGCCATGGTGCAGAAGGACGTTCCCCGCGATTTCGCCAATCTGAAGGCCCTGATCATCGCCCGCGCGCCGGAATTGCCGCGCCGTCTCACCCAGATTGCCACCTTCTCCGTCGAAAATCCCGACGACATGGCTTTCGGCACCGTGGCCTCCATCGCCCAGAGCGCCCATGTCCAGCCCTCAGCCCTTGTGCGATTTTCTCAGGCGCTCGGCTATGAAGGCTTCTCCGACCTGCAGGAAGTTTTCCGCTCAAGGCTCCGGGAGCGCGTACTGAATTACGGCGAAAGGCTTGAGCAGCTCCGCGCCCATGCCCCCCATGCCGCCAAATCCGCCGCCATTTTTGATGGCTTTTCGCAAGCGTCAGAAAAATCCATGGGCGATTTGCGCCGCAAGCTCGATCCCGCCGAACTTGAAAAGGCCGTATCGTTCCTTGCCAAGGCTGACACCATTTATCTTGCAGGCCTCAGGCGCTCTTTCCCCATCTCCACCTACATGTCCTACGCCTTCGGCAAACTGGGCGTGCGCCATGTGCTGATCGACGCGGTGGGTGGCTTGGCGCAGGAAGATGCCAGCTTTGCCACCACAAAGGATTGCCTGCTTGCCATCAGTTTCACGCCTTACGCCTCAGAAACCGTGAGCCTCGCTCAGGCCGTGGCGGCGCGGAACGTGCCGATCCTCGCCGTTACCGACTCGCCCTTTTCGCCATTGGTGCCCATTGCCAGCCAGTGGATTGAAGTCCAGGAAGCCAATTTCGAGGGCTTCCGCTCCATGGCCGCAACCCTGGTGCTGGCCATGACCTTGACCGTGGCTGT